>CABVAP010000263.1 GCA_902496345.1 uncultured Eubacteriales bacterium | reverse complement strand
AAACTGTTATAATTAAAATATGAGAACTAAATAAGTGAAAACATATATTACCACCGCGCTAGCGGTTTAGTGCTATTCATATAATTTAGTAGTTAAAAATATTTACTTATAATAATAAACACTAATACTTATAGAATAATTAAAAACTTCATGAAGTTATATATGTAAAAAAACAAACTTAATTATAGTAATGCAAATGTAGGAGGTATATTAATGGCAATAATAGCATTAATTTCTTGCACAAGTTAAAAAAAAGATTATGTATGTCAAGCAAAGGAACTTTATTCTGAAAGCTCAACTTTTCGTTTAGAATATGAGTTAGCAAATATGTTGGCAGAAGAAATATATATGCTTTCTGAAAAGCATGGCTTGTGGCTAAAGAGTATTATGAGTATTTATTGCTTTCAATAAAAAATATTGGTTGACTCTAAAAGGAAAACATCAAGGAGAGAGACAGCCTATGCTTAGAAAGTTATTAGCTGATAAGTATTTTTTATAATTATGATAATATTATTATATACGATAATCCAATTATTCATATAACAATTAAGCTAATTACAAGTATTTAAAAAGCAATTATTTTTAAATACTTGTAAATTGATTATTTAGCATTGTTTTCTTGGTATACTACTCCCCATTCTTTCATAGCATCTAAAATTGGTTTTAAACTATATCCTGTTTCAGTTAAAGTATATTCAACCTTTGGAGGCACCTCGGGATAGACTTTTCTTGTAAGAAGTCCGCTATCTTCCATAGCACGAAGATTAGCAGTCAAAACCTTTTGTGATATGTTACCAATAGATTTTTTTAATTCTCCAAAACGTTTTGTTCCATCTAATAAATCTCTGATTATTAAAACTTTCCAGCGTTCACTAATCAACATAAGAGTTGTTTCAACTGGACAGGCAGGCAATTCTTTTTTCATTTAAACCAATCTCCTTTTTCAATAGTATCTTTTAGGTAACTATGGCACAAAAAAGTGCTTACTTTACAATATTTCCTTACGGATATATTATAATCACATAAACAGAAAATAACAAGTTGAACTTTATATGGAGGTTATGGATTATGAAAATTGCAGTTGTTTGTGCTAATGGCAAAGAAGGAAAATTGATTGTTAAAGAAGCTATAGAAAGAGGGTTAGATGTGACCGTTGTTGTTCGTGGTGAAAATCATTCAGATACAGAAAAAGTCATTCATAAGGATTTGTTTGCCTTGACTGTTTCTGATTTGGAAAACTTTGATGTTGTGATTGACGCTTTCGGAGCATGGACACCAGAGACACTTCCACAGCACAGTACGTCTTTAAAGCACCTCTGTGACATTATAAGTGGAAAGGAAACAAGACTTTTAATCGTCGGAGGTGCAGGAAGCCTTTATGTTAATTCAGAGCATACTGAACAGGTTATGGACGGAGCTGATTTTCCAGATGTGTTTAAGCCACTGGCTGAAAATATGGGTAAGGCGTTAGAAGAACTTCGTACTAGAAATGATGTGAAGTGGACATAACAGGCGA
>CABVAP010000262.1 GCA_902496345.1 uncultured Eubacteriales bacterium | reverse complement strand
GCTGTTTACTCATCTAGTTTAATTTGCAAAAAATCGTTGATTTTTTGCAAGGCTATCAAATGATAGTCTCTATTTTTAACTTAATTTTGTGTAGTATTTTTAGGTAACCATTTACCTCTCCCAGCATAAAGAATCATCAAAACTGTACCTAAAGCCCAAGACACAGGGTACAAAAGGAATATTCCTTCTATTGAACCGAATAACGGTAACGCAAAATTAATCCATAATATACGGAATAAACAAAGTGCAATCAAAAAGATAACCATAGGTGGAACACTTTTTCCTGTTCCTTGTATAGTTCCAGCAAGACCGTGCATTATACTCAAAAGGAAATAAAAAGGGCAAAAATACAACATAGCGTTTTCACCAAAGTTTATAACTTCTAAGTCATCAGTAAACAATCTCATAATAGGTTCAGAAAAAGTAAGCAACAAAATTCCAATACAAATCGTATAAATAAATCCCATTGTAATTGTTGTAAACATACCTTTTTTTACTCTATCAATCTTTCCAGCACCATAGTTTTGACCAGTGAATGTAGTTACGGCCATACTAAAGCTCATAACTGGCAAGATATTAAATCCATCTATTTTCATATAAGTACCAACACCGGCCATAGCAGCAGCACCAAAACTATTTATACTTGATTGAACAAGAACGTTCGAAAAAGATATAACCATATTTTGAATACCAGTCGGCAAACCAATTTTTATAATACGGAAAGCCATTTTTTTATGTATTCTAATTTTTGATAGTGTAACCTTATAATCATCTGATACAGTAACCAAAAATTTAATAACAAGAAGACTTGAAATAACCTGACTTATATCTGTAGCAATAGCAGCACCCTCAACGCCCATACCAAAAATTCTTATCAAAACAATATCAAGAACAATATTAGTAACAGAGGCATAAATCAAATATATCAAAGACCTTTTAGAATTACCAACTGCATTCAAAATTCCTGCACCCATATTATAAACTACATTAAACAGAACACCAGCAAAATAAATTCGTATATAAGTCAAAGAGTCTGTCATAACTTCGTCAGGAGTATTCATAGCCTCTAAAAGGAAAGGACTACCCAAAACGCCAACAACGGACAAAACAAGACCAAGTATTATAGCGATAGCAAGTGCTGTATGAACAGCCGAGTGAACACCCTCTTTATTTTTTGCCCCCAAATTTTGAGCGACGATAACACCTGCACCAACAGCTGCACCCTGACTAAAAGCAATAAGCAAACTAATGATGGACGTACTTGAGCCAACAGCTGCAAGTGCATTACTTCCAACATAGTTACCAACGATAATAGAATCCACCGTGTTATACAATTGTTGAAACAAATTACCCAAAATCAGAGGAATAGAAAATATAAAAATCTTTTTTGCTATGTTTCCTTCTGTCATAAGATTTGATTGTGTCTGCATTTTTCAACATCTCCAAAGTGATTATAATACCAAGCTATATATTAGTGAACAACTACAAATTAGAATTTGTCGATGTAAAGACCGTGGGGCTTTGCCCCACCACCCCACTAGCTTTCAGCACTTTTGCTACGCAAAAGTAGGCAACGGCACATTCGCTTGCGTAAAA
>CABVAP010000261.1 GCA_902496345.1 uncultured Eubacteriales bacterium | reverse complement strand
TTGCTTAAAACCTGTATAAACAGCTAATTACAAATTAGGTTAGTGCATATGGGGCAAAGCCCCACGGTCTTAAACCTTAATTGCTATTAAGCGATTTTATGTTGTACGCCTATAAGTATGCGTGATTTAAAAGCTTTTATGTTAATTGACTTGTAGAATTAAGGGTGATATAATGAACCTATGTTTTAATGTATTAATATAACAAACCAAAAGGAGTTTCAAAAAAATGAATAAAAAGGCGTTAATAATCGGAGCGAATATAGATTCAGTACATACCATAGAAAATGCACATAAACACAATATTTTTGTTGTTGCAGTTGACGGAAATCCGAATGCTGGGGGATTTGAATATGCTGACAAAGCAATAAATGTTGATATATCTGATGTTGACGCTGTATGTAAAGTTGTTGAAGAAGAAAAACCAGATTTTATTTTAACTGTTCCGATTGGAAGATATATTTCTACAATCGGATATGTTAATTCAAAATACAATTTAAAAGGGATAAATTTTGAGGCAACAGAACTTAGTTCGGATAAGTATTTATTTCATAAAAAATTAAATGAAAATGGTTTTAGACAGATTAAGTTATATCTCATAAATAAAGATACAGATTTTGAAAAAATATCAATACCTTATCCGGCTATAATGAAACCGCGTTTTGGCTCTGGGAGTAGAGATGTTTATTATATTACAAATGACGATGAGTTAAAAAAGGCTTATGACAAGGCTATTTCTTTAGATGAAGATTTTGTTCTTGAAGAAGCATTTCAAGGTACAGAATATGGAGTTGATTTGGCTGTTGTTGATGATGAAGTGCGTTTAGTTTTGGCTAGAGAAAAAGTTATGACACCACTACCAGAAAGACAGGAAGTAGCTTATTTTTCGACAACAAGAGATAGCGAAAACATCGAACTTACAGAAAAGATAAAAGAAAAATTAGAAAAAGTGTTAGGAGTACTTAAATATAATGACTGTCTTGTAATTGCAGATGTAATGGTTAGCGATGACGGTAAAGATGTTAATATAATTGAAATAGCTCCAAGACCATCTGGTCATAATCTTCATAATTTATTTACACCTATTTCAACAGGTGTAGATGTTTCTGATGAGTTTATAAAATTTTTAATTGGTGAAAAATACAATTTTGAACTTAGCGAAATAAAGCAAACAGAGATACATTATTTTGATTTTGAAGACAGAGTTATTTCGAAAGTGCCTAGTTTAGAAGAATTACAAGAGAACAAAGATTTAAATATTTTAGCGTGGGAGTGTAACATAAAAGACGGTGACTATATGTGCAAGGTTACAGACGGTCATTCAGTTATGCACAGAGGTTTCTTTGTTATTGAGGGAAAAAGCAGAGCCGATTTAGAAAGTCAAACCAGCTATATTTTGAGTCAGTTTATTTAGGTAAATTAGGGGTTGTCAAAATCTTTTTAAAACCGTGGGCGTTGCCCACACCCACCACCTTTTGAAAAAGGTGGACGAAAACTTTTGCCGGAAACTATCGTTTCCTGTCTTGTTGTCGACTAAAGGTGGCTAATCTAAAATTTTTACAAAAGCTTTATTTTTGCTAAAACAAAGCCATAAACGATTGCAAATAAAAATTAAATT
>CABVAP010000260.1 GCA_902496345.1 uncultured Eubacteriales bacterium | reverse complement strand
AATTTTGTTTATTTATAGTTGTTTATTTCATAAATATTTCAAAATTAGATTGACATAACGACAAAAACAGTAATATATCAAAAATTATTCTAATATTTCACCTGTTGTCGAAATTGTAACGACTTGCCAAGGAATATACTTTCCACTAGCAACTAAAGCATTTTTAACAGCATTTTCAATTCCACCACAACAAGGAACTTCCATTCTAACAACAGTCACTTTTTTGATATCGTTGTTCTTTATTATTTCCGTCAATTTTTCGCTGTAATCAATATTATCTAACTTAGGGCAACCGATAAGTGTAATATTATTTTTTATAAAATCATTGTGAAAATTAGCATAAGCATAAGCTGTACAGTCTGCTGCAACTAAAAGACCTGCCCCGTCAAAATAAGACGCATTAGGTGCTACAAGCTTAATCTGTACAGGCCATTGATTTAATCTTGATTGAATTTCAACGTTTGCACTTTGATTTGATGTATTTTTGTGTTCAAATTTTCTAGCTTGGCTTCCCGGACAACCGCCACTAAATTTATGAACGTGTTCTTCTTTTTTAGCTTTATTCAAATTAACAGCCTCCTCATCATAAGGCAAAGCCTCTCTTTCAACAAAAGTAATTGCACCTGTCGGACAGTTAGGTAAACAATCACCAAGCCCGTCACAGTAGTCATCTCTCATAAGTTCTGCTTTTCCGTCAATAAGTCCTATAGCACCCTCGTGACAGGCAGTCACACAAGCACCACAACCATTACATTTTTCTTTATCAATTTCTATTATTCTTCTAATCATATCATTTCCTCCAAAAATTTCTTTCATATTGACTTTACAAATAGAGTATACTATAATCATTTTAATAAATCGGTTGTAAAAACAACGAATAGGAGTTTTTTTATGAATTATGAATTTATTGCTGAAACGGAGCTTTTTAAAGGCTCTAGTATTGAGGAAATAAGAAATATGCTAGACTGTCTACAAGCCAAAGTAAAGAAATTTGCAAAAGGCGAATATGTGTACAGAATAGGAGATAAAGTAAATTTACTGGGGCTTATACTGTCTGGTTCTGTAAATATTGAACGTGATGAAATTTTAGGCAATCACACAATATTTTCTAATATTCAAGCTGGAAATGTATTTGCTGAAACTTACGCTTGTTTGGGCAAAGAACCTCTTATGATAAACGTTGTAACTGTTGAAAAAACAGAAATTTTATTTTTAAATATGGAACATCTTTTAAAAACTTGTTCATCGAATTGTGAGTTTCACAATAAGACAATAAAGAACTTGCTGTCCGTTTTATCGAAAAAGAATTTAAACTTAACAAGAAAGATTAACATTTTGACACAAAGAAGTATAAGAGAAAAAATTCTAACCTATTTGTCTTTTCAGTCTATTAAGAATGGAAGTTCAAAATTTGAAATTCCATTTAATCGTCAACAACTTGCAGATTATCTATGTGTTGATAGAAGTGCATTATCTGTAGAATTAAGCAGAATGCAAAAAGAAAATTTAATTTCATACCATAAAAACAAATTTTGTATAAATATAGACACGTTTCTATAAGATAACAGTCATCAAATTTTGATAACCAAAAAATCACGGAAATCAATTTTTGAAATTATGTACAAAAAATAAGATAAGTGCTATAATTA
>CABVAP010000259.1 GCA_902496345.1 uncultured Eubacteriales bacterium | reverse complement strand
TTGCTTAAAACCTGTATAAACAGCTAATTACAAATTAGGTTAGTGCATATGGGGCAAAGCCCCACGGTCTTTTATCCCTACAACTTCTAATTTAATGGAAAGTTATAGCTCAAGAATAAAAAAGTCACAAATGTCAGAACCTTTATAAGGATGATTAAATTTTATAGGTAAGTCATTCTCGGACACTTTGCGAAAACCTGCTTTTTCATAAAACTTGTGTGCCCTTACAGTATTACGTGGAGTGTCTAGTAAAATATTTTTAAAACCTTTACTTTTAGCGAATTTCAAAAATTCCGAATATAATTTTTGCCCAGTATGGTGAGGTTCACCTTGATAATCTTCATAAACAAAAAATTTTTTCATAATAGCAATGTCTTTGTTTATGGGCATAAGTCCAATAGACCCAATTAATTTTTCATTATCTTTTGCAATCCAAAAGTTTCCACCCTTATCAATATATTCTTTTTTTATGTTCAATAAATCTGGCTGGTCATAAACTGTAAGTAATGGCCTTGTTCCGTCATTCTAAAAATGTAAAACTAAGTCAATAATATCCTGTGTATACTTTTCCTCAAATTTTGTAATTATAATCATCGTTTTTGCTCCAAGTTTTATTTTATATGACAACATTTTTTTACTTTGTACTAATTCTGAAAATTAATTTGCTGATTTCTTATGAGTGAGTAACTTATTAAATCTTTGGTGTTTAAATCAAGTCTGTTCATATCAACGGCATTTATTTGATTATTGTAATATGTTGTATAATAATATATTCCCTTTGTTGCGTTACAGCAAGAGGTATATTGAGTAATTTCATATTTACCGTCGGAAACTTCACAACAACCTTTTTGTTGTTCTACAGAACCAAGAATGTGAAAAAACTGTCCAACACTCTCTGTTTCCATATCAGAAGATATTGAATTTGATTTAACAAAAGACACTCTAACAAATCTTGATGCAGATGATAAATCACCAGGTAAGCCAATAGCTCCCATACCTCTACTGTAGGTATTTAAGTTTAAATTTGGTGCAAATAAGTTTTCTGGTTGTTTAGCTGAAAGACCGATATAATTATTTAAGTTAAACATCTGTTGTTCAAAGGGAGGATTGTTTGTTAAAACTCCAACAGGATTATCATACACAAAAATACCATCTTTCATAACTTCAACGGTAATCGCCTGATTTTGGTCGGCAATAATCCAATGAAGCTCTGCACATTTAAACTGGGGGCTAAACGATGTATTAGTTATATTAATGTTAGAAAGTTTTTCTTTAACCTCTGATATAGTTGAACATTGGCTCAATATCCAAGGAATAAATTCAAACTGGGCAACATTTTCTTTTTCATCTACAACGTTATTATAACAGGCATTACCGACAAAATTAAGTCCAGCCATACCAAGACCTTTTTCATTTATGGCATCAAAATACAACGGATAGTTATCAGATATGTGAGCCATACCAATGATAGCATAATGATTCTCTACATTCCCCATAAAGCGAAATTTAAAAGGATATTTTCGAGGTGTAACTACTATCTCCTCACCAAAATCTATTTCATAATCTAAAGTTCTACCAAAATAAAAATCTTTTGTTTTATATGCTACTGCTGTACACAAAGCAACTCACCTCCGTATTTTTATTACAAATTAGAAGTTGTCAAAATCTTAAAACCTTTCAAAACCTTGAGACTCCGTCTC
>CABVAP010000258.1 GCA_902496345.1 uncultured Eubacteriales bacterium | reverse complement strand
TCTTCCTGCCACATTTATTTGTTTTGGAATACAATTAAATTATAGCAAGGGCAGTATTCAATTACACTTACAGTTTTGAAAGTAAACAGAGAGTAAAAGAGCCGTGATAATGCAGATCACAATTCTGTGAAACATTTCCACGACCCTTTTATTATAATTTTACCTTTGTCTTTTTCGTAATGGTATAAATGTATTCCTCTGGTGTAGGGCGTTTATTTCCAAAATACTTTTTGAAATTTGCCTGCACTTCTGGGTCGGTGCTGTTAATAGCTTCATCAATCGTAGCTTCTATATCCGCCCGAACATCAGCCAATGATACACCGCCAGCCTTTGCACCAGCTTTCAATGCCTTTTTTATATCTCTTTTGTTCAGTCCTATCATATTCATACCTCAATTCTACTTTTTAAAGCTAATAAGTTTTCCGTTGTATTTTACAATGATGAATATGATATAAAACACTCCTACAACAATCAAAATAAGACCTATGTAATAGCCTAATTCAGAATGAGAGATTAAATTGATAATCGGCATAACAAGAATACCAATACTAACCAGTAAAGTGCCTATTCCTATTTTTTTTGTAAACACCTTTTTATCTTTAGGGTCAAGTTGTGTATAATGATAACCATGTAATAAAGTAATATTCTCTTTTATTCCTATTTGATAAGATGTAAAAAGTAAAAACAATCCTATAACTATTTCAACAATCAATTCCTCTAATTCCATAATTGTTCTCTCCTTTAATCAAAATAAAATAATTCTTCAAATTTTTTATCTAAAGCTATACAAAGCACTAATGCCAATTTTGCTGTTGGATTAAATTGTCCAGTTTCAATAGAACTAATTGTATTCCGAGAAACCCCGACTAGTTCAGCTAATTCTGTTTGTGATAATTTTTTTTCTTTTCGTACAGTTTTTAATCTGTTTCGCAAAATTAAATGTTCGTCCATTCTATAAACCTACCATTAAAAATTTATAAAAGTAATACCCCATAAATAGAAGAAAGAATAAAGCAATAACAAATTTGGATTTATTTTTTGAAATATGTGCTTCATAACCCATAGAGCCAAATGCCACAGACCCAATAATTGTCATTATGTCATAGTAAGGTTCTTTACAAACTGCTTTAATGAAAAGAATTAAAATGCAGATAAATAAAACAAACATTAAGCCAAAAGATTTCCCTTGAAGTTTAATATGTTTTTCGTATTCATCAAGATATAGATTCTCTTTTTTGTTTTGTGATAGTATTTTTTCTTTATCCATTATATAACGCTCCTTTCAAATAATACCAAGTACACTTGTCATTTATATTATAGCATTCGGTCATTACAAGTCAATATTTTTGCACAGTTTTCTTGTCGTTTTGTAAAAGCGTGCAAATCTGATAGGAAATGCACGCTATATCATTTATCCTACAATCTTCCAGTTACTATCCTTATGTAGCACAAGCTCATACTGCGACACCTGCGTCGCCTTTGTCTGATTATCAAGGAATTTCACGGCAACCTTGACTTTCACATTGTCCCCGTCCTTTGTGAAGATAGGGTTTACCAATTCAGAATAAAGGTAGTCCCTGCCGATAGGTTCAAGTACATTACCAGATACATAATAGGCAAGTTCTTTTTCTGTGGCTGTTGGGTACAGCTTAAAGAATGTTTCCAGAAATGCGGTAGCGTCGTTTACAGTATCAGCGTCTACACTTGCGTCTGCTTCTGGTGTCTTAGGCTCATAGTCTGATTTTTCGATTGCTGGTGCAAGGGTAGGGTTCTGAACGATTA
>CABVAP010000257.1 GCA_902496345.1 uncultured Eubacteriales bacterium | reverse complement strand
CGAAGAAACAGCTGTTTACTCATCTAGTTTAATTTGCAAAAAATCGTTGATTTTTTGCAAGGCTGTCGACTTTATCGACAGCCTAAGGCTACCTAAGTGGTACCCTTTTTTATTTTGAAAATTAATACTATTTTGTTATATATATTAAAATGCGACTTGACAGAGTATATTAACAAATAGTATAATAAAGGCTCATTTGAAATTCATATAATTACTAAAAAGGGGGTAATTATCATAAGTAAACATTCATTAAG
This sequence comes from uncultured Eubacteriales bacterium, assembly GCA_902496345.1. Taxonomy (GTDB): domain Bacteria; phylum Bacillota; class Clostridia; order Lachnospirales; family CAG-274; genus MGBC114079. The sequence goes on along the minus strand of CABVAP010000257.1, from coordinate 1,564 downwards.
AAAAAACGAATTTAGTTCAAAGATTGGCTTTATACTTGCAGCTGCTGGCTCATCTGTTGGACTAGGTAATTTATGGCGTTTTCCATATCTTGCAGCTAAATATGGTGGTGGATTTTTCTTACTTGTGTATTTAATACTTGCTGTAACAATGGGGTTTGCCCTTATGCTTACAGAAATTGCAATCGGTAGAAAAACAGGTAAAAGTGTAATTGGTGCTTATACAACTATGAGCAAAAAATTTATGCCGTTAGGCTGGATTGCTGCTGCTGTACCTATTTTAATACTTCCATACTACTGTGTAATTGGTGGTTGGGTTTTAAAATATATGTGTACATTTATTATAGGTGACGGTGGTGTTGCAGCAACAGTTGTAACAAATGCGTCTGGTGAAAGCGTTTCTTTTTTTGAGAACTTTATAAGTATGGTAAAACAACCAACTGTTTTTTTTGTCATTTACGTAATAATAAATGCTTTGGTTGTATTACTTGGAGTTAAAAAAGGGATTGAAAAAATTAGCAAAATATTTATGCCACTTTTGATTATTTTGATAATTGGAATTGCAGCATATATAATAATTTTCAATGATGCAGCAGATGGGCTTTCTTACTATTTATTACCTAATTTTAAGGATTTCACTGTTTCTGACGGTTTTAAAACAGTTGCTGCTGCTATGGGACAGATATTTTATTCAATGTCATTAGCAATGGGTATTATGGTAACTTATGGTTCATATATGAGAAAAGAAGACTCACTTGAAACATCTGTACGTCACATTGAATTATTTGACACAATAGTAGCTTTCCTTGCTGGTCTTATTATTGTCCCTGCTGTATTTATATTCTCAAACGGTGACCCTAATGCTCTTAATGTTGGTCCAAGCCTTATGTTTATAACATTGCCAAAGGTATTTGATTCAATGCCTTTCGGTGGGTTTATAGGTACTGCGTTCTTTATTTTAGTTGCAATAGCTGCTCTTACATCATCAATTTCACTTATGGAAACAGTTGTTTCGATAGTAAGTGAAAAATTTAAAGTATCAAGAAAAGTAAGCTGTTTATCCGTTACAGTTTTCTCGTTAGTTATTGGTATGTTATCTGTATTTGGATACAGTATATGGTCTGGTGTAGAAATATTAGGAATGCAAATTCTTGACTTTTTCGACTTTATAAGCAACAACATTCTTATGCCAATAGTTGCATTATTAACTTGTGTATTAGTCGCTTTTGTTGTTGGTACGAAATACATTACTGATGAGGTATTATTGAGCCAGAAAAAATTTAGGTCAGAAAAACTTTACAAAGTAATGATTACAGTAGTTTGTCCTATTTGTATGATTATAATTCTTATCACTCCTTTTGTAACAACTCTTTAGTGGTAAAAGTAAAAGCTTGTCGTTAGGTACGACAAGCTTTTTTGAAAATTAGAAGTTGTAGGGCTGAATCTTTTTGGTAAAAAGATTTTAAAAACTAGTTTTGCGGTGGTTTTAGCCTTTGGTTTATAATCCGATTACATCGGAAATCTATTTATTTGCCTACGGCGTGGTACTTGGCACCGGAAAGAAATC
>CABVAP010000256.1 GCA_902496345.1 uncultured Eubacteriales bacterium | reverse complement strand
CAAGAGTGTTTTTGCTTTTTTATTTTTCTAATTTTAAAAAATGGGTAAACTCAAAAAATGTCTCTATTTATTATTTTTATCTCCCAATATATTTCTTATACCTAATATACTTTCGCAATCGGTATTATAACCATATATTTTACTTTTAATTACTTTTTGCATAGAAAATTTATCAGAACTACTTTTAATTATTCTTATTATTGTTGCTGGTATAAAATCTGCAAGCTGCAATCCAATACAATTTTCATTTTTAACAAGAAACCCCAAACATTTTAAATGATATTTTATTGTTTGAGCCGAAAATAATTCTGAACCATTATTTATATATTGATAAAATGTATTTTGTAAATTTGCATTTTGATTGAATAAACGAGACTCCATTACAACCATTCCATCACCCTTATTTTTTGAAGAAAATGAACGAAATTTTCTAAAATGGTTTTAAAAGCTACATCATAATCAGAAACAGCACATTTTCCATAAGAGTTAACCATATGTTCTTTGTTAAAATATGCAGAAAGAATTGTAATATTTGATGTGTTTAATAAATTAATAAAATCTACATAAAAATTATTTCTAATAATAGCATCTTTAAAAATTTTAAATTCTCTAATATTATTTTTCATTTCAGTATAATGAAACACTATACTACTATTACCAAAATGCTTCTCTTTTAGTTTATTTACATTTTTTATAATAACATCTTCGTATTCATTTCTTTTTACAATTATGCCAGACAAACAAAAATATTCACTGCCGTTATTAGGATCGGTTTCATCAAGAAAAAGGATATATTCTATTTTATTAGGTGTTTTATTAACAATCTTTTTATTAAAATTTTTCTTATATGCCATATTGATATTCTCCAATCGTATGAAATTTATATCTACATTATACGACAATATTTAATATAAAACAAGAAAATATTAACAAAAAATAAAACACCAAGAATTATTGATATGTGAACATAAGGCTATTAACAATATATCAACCTCAAAGCAAACCTGCCATAGCCTGTCCATACTGTAACTCAACCAATACAAAGAAAATTAGTGGTTTGTCTAAAGCAACAAGGATTGCTTTGTTTGGCATATTTGCTTTACCGAAAGTAGGGAAGCAATGGCATTGTGAGCATTGCGGGAGTGATTTTTAATTAAACACAAAATAAAATGGAGTGTGAAAAATTTTGAGCTTTTTCACACTCCATTTTCTACAAATTCTTTTTTGTTGGATTTCATACCCGATATTACTTTGTGTTTGAGTAATTAACTCACTTCTAAAAACTTTTTTGTTAGAAGTCATTTCTTTTGGAACTATTTTCATAAATTCCTTGGTTTTGTATTATTTAATTACTATTCTATTTTTTGAAGGTTTTAATGTTGCTACATAGCTTTTTGTTCTTTTTATTTCATCAGGATCTTCTGTATTACGAATTTCTATCCCTAATTTTTTTAAAAAATCACTGGCTTTTTTTAAATATTCATTTGGCATAAAAATCACCTCCATTTATATTATTTTCGTAAAGATATGAAAAATACAATAAATTGAATTATATTAAATATATAAACTTATTGATGCTTTTATATAAAAGATATATGCGTGTGAGTGCTTTATAATTTAATAAAAGACTTCAACATACAAAACTTTTATTTTGTAATATTCCCTATAAAAAGTTATATTTTCTTTAAAATTTTGACTTTTTCACATCTATAATCGCTTCTATACTTATATAGTTTAACATAAATAATATTAAAAATCAACGATTCTTTAACATTTCAACACGTCAATCTAATTTGGTAATAAAACTGTAACATTAATCAATGCAATAAAATAG
>CABVAP010000255.1 GCA_902496345.1 uncultured Eubacteriales bacterium | reverse complement strand
AAGTTGATTGTTTTGAGTAAGTTGATTGTTTTGAGTAAGTTGATTGTTTTGAGTTTGGTTGTTTTGAATTTGATTATTTGATTGTAGTTGCTGGGAATTATTTTGAAATTGGTTATTTAGAATTTGTTGGTTAGTTTTCTGACTGTCGGTTTGAACCTGTTGGTTGGATTTATTTGGGGTTTTTATTTCCGTTGGAATGTCATAGTTTTCCCTGAACTCTGGGGAATTTATAAAGTTATCTAATATTTTTGCTATTTTTTCATTTGACAAAAGTTGTTCAAGTTGTTTTGTTGCTGTATTAAAGTCCTCTATCTCATTTTCTGAAAGAGAGCTTTCTGTTAATTTATTAAACAAATTTAAAAAATTTTCATCTTGAACATTTTTAGAAATGTTTTCTAAAATGGACTTTATGGAATTTGAAATATTGACAGTATTATTTGCGTAATTTGTCAATATAGTTGAGTTTGTGACACTTGGTTCTACTTCGTTTTTTAAAAGAAATACTGCTTCTTTTACGGCATCTGTACCCATTAGTTTTAACGATTGATTTAATTTTCGGATATTTTCTTTTGTCACCGGAAAGTCATTATCAATAAGAACTTTGACCATTTTTACTGTTTCTTCGTTTGGTTTTATTCCTAACGATTTTAATGTGTTATCAATGACATTTTGTTCTGTTCTAACCTGAGTATTATTATTCTGTGGTTGATTACTACTTTCTGCAGTTTCTATTTCTGAATTATTTTCTGTTTGTTCTATATTTATATTTTTTGTATCTGTAAACTGATTTTGCAAGTATATATTTGAAATTTGCATAGGTACACTCTCCCTTTTTTTGCGAACTTATACTGTTCTTGTTAAAAATATCGTCACAAATTTTTATCTCATTAACGTTAAACTAAAAAAATTTAAAAAATTTTTAAAAAATAAAAAGGATTTTAGAAATTTTTATAGAATATATATAATATAAAGTTTTTAAAATGAAAAAGCTTTACTTATTTTTACATAAATAGGTCTTATGTTTATTTTTATAATTTGTTCTTTTACATTTGACCTGACAGAAAAGGGAGTTGATTAGTTATGCGTTATTCATTCACAGGAAAAAACACAACAGTTACTGATGCTTTAAAAGAAAAAGTTTCTGAAAAACTTAAAAGACTTGAAAAGTTAGTCCCTGAAGATACTAGCGTTGTTGTTACTTTTAGCGTTATTAAACTTGACCACACTATTGAGGTTACTGTAAATCTTCCAAAAAGAATTTTACGTGCTGAAGTTACTTCTCAAGATATGTATGCTGCTATCGATGAAGTTGTTGATGTTCTTGAAAAACAGATGGTTAAATATAAAAACCGTTTAAGAGATAAAGCTCGTCGTGATACTGCTTTCATCGATGAACTTAAATATTTTGAACCAGAAGCTAAAGAAGAAAAAGTTGAAGACGATGAAGTAAAAATCGCTAAAACTAAAAAGTTTGCTATCAAGCCTATGGACGCAGAGGAAGCTGTTATGGAAATGGAATTACTTGGCCACAACTTCTTTGTTTACAGAAATTCTTCCAGCGACGACATTAATGTTGTTTACAAAAGAAAAAATGGAACTTATGGTCTTATCGAACCAGAAGTTTAAGATTATGCCGGTATTTCATTGATTATTATTTAAGAAAATGCATACTTACATAATGGGAAAGAGGTTGTCGCATTGACAACCTCTTTTTTATAAATTAGAAGTTGTAGGGATAAACCTTTTTAAATAAAAAGATTTTAAAAACCAGTTTTGTGGTGGTTTAAGTTTTTGGTTTATATCCGATTTTATCGGAAATCTATTTATTTGCCTACGGCGTGGTACTT
>CABVAP010000254.1 GCA_902496345.1 uncultured Eubacteriales bacterium | reverse complement strand
GACGCATCAGGAAACGTAGTTTCCGACAGAGTTCTTTGTCCAACTTTCACGAAAGTGGTATCGGAAGAAATCCGATGAGCGTAAGCTCACTTTTGCAAAGCAAAAGTACTGACCAGTTGGTGGGGTGGTGGGGCAAAGCCCCACGGTCTTTTAATCAACAAACCCTAATTTATTTGTAGCAAAAAAGGCTATCGCTTTGCGATAGCCTTTTTGATGTTTGTATGATTTATTTTATTTATGCAAGTTTTTTGCCAAGAGCTTTTAATTCGTCTTTGTCGCTGTCTGCTGGTGCGTCATTACAAATGTAAGTTCCAACAAGTGACGCAACTTTTCCTGTTACTCTTTCTTCCCAGTTTCTCATCCATTCGCCGTCACCCCAGCCATAAGAGCCGAAAAGTGCAACTTTTTTGTCACCTAAGCTATCTTCTACAGATGCAAACATCGGTTCAAAGCTAGATTCTTCAAGTTCTTCACTTCCCGTTGCTGAACAGCCAAACGCAATTGCATCATAACCGTCTACAGATGAAAAGTCATCGGAAGTTACTACAGTAACTTCTGCTCCTGCTTCTCTTGCACCGTCTGCTAAAGCCTCTGCCATAGCTTCTGTGTTTCCTGTTCCACTCCAATAAACAACAGCAATTTTCATAATATAAACATCTCCTTAAATAATTTGTTATAATCTTTGAAATGTAGTAACATAAATAACATTTCTATATATTTAAATGAATTAAGTTTAATTCATTTAATTTACAATTAACTTTAATAAGTTTCTTTCTTCGCTAAATCTTTTGCAATATAAATTTGTGCATTTCTCATATTCACAGAAAACACGTTTTGCATTCTCTTCATTACAATAAACTTTCCAACAACCACAATGTTTGAAATTTGTTCCTTTATTCTTTATAAAACCTAAAACATCTTGGATTGGGTAACTTAAAAATAACCCGATTTCGTGAGGAAAACCGTCTTTTTCCTTTATTTTATTACTCAGCCTTTTTATACATTTCTCATAACTGCATACATCATAACCTTCTCTCTCCATAAAAAAGTCGACATACTTTTTTTGAAGGTCATTTTTTAATCTATCGGGCCTATATACATATATTAAAGAACTATTATCGTTTGAATTTAAGATATAAAAACAAATTCCAAAGGAATTAAAAACTTTATTATAACTTTCAATAATGCTTTTTGTTTTTTCTGTTTTTTCAAAAAACGTGAACATATTCGCCGTTTTTATCCCTGCAAGAACCGGAGAACAATATTGAACTAACATATTGTTAAATGAATTACTCATCTTAAACTCTCCTTTTCTAATTTATCTTAAATCAACCACAATATTGCTCAAGAATTTTCTTTAACGCTGAAGATGAACTGCTATGACATCTTTCAATTGCTACATCATTTTTTGATGCTTCCTGTATTGCACAAGATGCCATCTTATGTGAAACGGTATTTGTGAACAAAATCAAAAGGTCTGGATTTCCTATTTGATTTTTAAAATTTCCCGGCATTTGTGTAAAAACCTTTACCTTACAATTATGTGCCTTACATACACTTTTATACTGGAAATGCATTCCGTCATTTCCACCAACTATTACTATACTCATTATTTAGCCTCCTTTAACTATATTAGCATTAACTAACATATATGTAAAAAAAATAAAATGTTTAATTTTTAGTTATCTTATGCGAATTAAATTAGCTTTAGCTAACTTATATATAAATATATATCATACTGCTTTTATTTTGTCAATAGCTTTTTTTTAATATTTTTTGATATTATACGATTTCTACATTAAATATCACTCAGGCTGTCGATAAAGTCGACAGCCTTGCAAAAAATCAACGATTTTTTGCAAATTA
>CABVAP010000253.1 GCA_902496345.1 uncultured Eubacteriales bacterium | reverse complement strand
TATAACTGTTTTCATCTTCTAACTCCTTTCACATCGCTCCATACTTTGCACTTTTGTTTTTGTCTAGGTCTTCTGACCTTTTTTCTTCTTCTGTCTTCAAACATCGTTATTATAATCTCATATATAGCACAGCCGATACCGATAAAGCCAAATAAAGCAAGTATACCGATTATTGCAGATATGAATTCTAGTAGTTGTTCTGCCATTGCTTTTTACCTCCTTAGCTCATATATTTTTTATGTTGCAATTCTAAAGCATCATCACTTAAATCAAGATAAATTCTCGTTGTTTCGATGCTTTCGTGTCCCAACATTCTTTGAATATTAACAAGTGACATTCCTCTATTCAATGCTATTGTTGCCGCTGTTCTTCTAAACTTATGAGGATAGCTCTCTATTCCTAGAGACCTTCCTATCTCACGAACTATAGCTTCCACAGCCGAAGCTCTTAAGTTATCCCAGGGTCTATCTATCGCAATAAATAGATAATCGCTTTCAATATTTCTCTTTTCTCTTTCTTTTAAATACTCGTCTATTCTTAGCATAGCCTTCTCATTCAAAAAAACCTTTCTTTCCTTTGAACCTTTTCCTAACACAGTAATTACTTTTTTCTGGAAATCTATATCTTTTAGTTGTATTGATGCTAACTCTGAAACTCTACAGCCTGTTGATAAGAAGGTTTCAATTATAGCTATATCTCTTTTTCTTTTTAAAGCATTCTTAAAACCAAGACAAGCCTCTTTCATTCTTTCCAATTCTACGCTAGTAAATGCGTGCTTAACTTGTCTCTTTGCCTTTATTGGTTTTATCGAAAAAACAGGATTCTTGTTAATGTATCCCTCTGCTGAAAGCCACCCAAAGAATGAACTTAAACATCTACGTATATTGTTCAGCGTAACGTCACTGACACAATCTCTTGATTTTTTAATAGCCAAATAGTATCTAATGTCATCGGTTGTTATTAATTCTACTTTTTTTTGAATAAAAAGTAGAAAGTGGTCAACCTCGACTTTGTAATATTGCAAGCTTCTTTTTGACAAGCCTTCAATCTTTTTGGCGATAAAAAACATCTTATATGCTCGCTGATGTTCTTCATCATAGACAACAACAGCAGTTTCTCTTTTTTTTATTTCATAACCTCCTAAGACTTTAGTTATTATCTGTTGAAACTCTGCAAGATTTTCGTCTTTGATAAAATCACATTTTTCTGCGATTTCACCTGTTATTTGTCTTAGCACTTCAATCTCTCCTTTTTGCAATTTTTAAACCTTAAATATTGCATTAAATAAGCTGGCGTTTCCCATTTATCCCAAGTTTGCAAAGTCAAACCATCTCGATGATAGACAATAGCCGGAATTCCAGCTAGACTTAATTGTAAGTACGCCATACAGACACAGCGTCTGTCTATATCTCCACATTCAACAAATAGATTTCTTGAGATATTAAAACCATATTTGTTATATAGAATATCAGCACAGGCTAATATCATTCCCCCTGAACCACAAGAGGGTTCAAAGATTTTCAATATCCTGTCTTGTTCCATATATTCCTTAACCGTCTTTGTATCCATTTCTACACCAGCCGTCAATTTAGAAATATGAAACGGTGTAAAGAATTGACCTGTCTTATTGTTACTTATTTGAGATTGCATATATATCTCTCCTAAGTAATCGTTGAACCCCACATCGGGGTTTATTTGATTTAATAACAAAATATAAATTTTAGAAAATATCTCTACAATTAGATTTTGCTGTTCTTTATCATATTTGTTGATTATTTGGAAATAAGTTTCTTCCCTTCTTTGCGTTTTTTTAATACTGTTAGCTATCGCTATGGCACCACATTCCAGTATATCTGATATGAAATCGTGGGCATTTGTTTTATACA
>CABVAP010000252.1 GCA_902496345.1 uncultured Eubacteriales bacterium | reverse complement strand
TTGTGGGGGTCTGGGGGGAATTCGAAACCCCCCAGGTTTTTGGGTACTTTTTGCAGTCAAAAAGTACCACGCCGTAGGCAAATAAATAGATTTCCGATAAAATCGAATATAAACTAAAAAAACAACCCTACTACAAAACTAATTTTTTAAATCTTTTTACTCAAAAAGATTTACCCCTACAAACCCCAATTTAATCCCAAAATTATACTAAAGGTGATAATAATGTCAAATAAAAATAATAAAAACTATGTTTCGAAACCCTGTGGAGGTAGAGGAACCTGTGGAAAATGCAAAATAAAAATAACAAAAGGTAATGTTGAACCAAACGAACGTGATAAAAAATTTTTAACAGAAGAAGAAATCTCAAATAACTATAGAATAGCGTGTGGGCATACATTAGATGATAGTGTAGAATTTGTTGCTGTTAAAGAAAACTTTAAAACAGTTTCAACCTATTCCAATGGAAATATAATATCAGCACAAAACGAAAATGCAAATAATAACAACAACCAAAATATCAACTTCAATAATAATTCATACTCAATAATAATCGATGTTGGAACAACGACAATATGTAGCCAACTTTTAGACTTTAATTCAGAACCAATAAAAACAATATCTTTGCCTAATAGCCAAAGGGCATTTGGGGCAGATGTTTTATCAAGAATATCAAAGGCGTCAGCAGGTGGATTTCCTCACCTTTGTAATATGTTAAAATCAGATTTGAAAAAAGCAATCTATTCTTTGTGCGAAAATATAACTGACACTCCAAAAAACATTTATATTGCTGGAAATACAACAATGACCTATTTTTTACGACAAATGGACTGTAGAGGACTTGGCAGTTATCCTTTTGAAAATAATGCAAAAGATGTTTATGAAACTGATTCAAAATCATTTTTAGGAAATGATTTTAAATTTTCTGCTAATGTAACCATATTACCCTGTATACACGCATTTGTCGGTGGCGATATAGTATCTGGTGCATATTTTTTAAATTTAGATAAAGAAAAAAATAGCCTTTTCATAGATATAGGTACTAACGGAGAAATTATTTTAAACTCAAATGGCACATTATATTGTTCTTCTGTAGCTGCCGGACCAGCTTTTGAAGGTGGTTCTATATCTTGTGGAACAGGAGGTATAGAGGGTGCAATAAACTCAATTAAATATGTAAATAACAACTTTGAATATACAACTATCGGAAATACCCCACCTATAGGGATTTGTGGTTCGGCATTAATCGATTTACTTGCAGAATTATTGGAAAGTAATTTTATAGACAAAACAGGCCTCCTGGCAGACAGATTTTTTTCTACAGGAGTAACAATTACAGGCAAAGTAAGATTAACTCAAAAAGACATTAGGCAATTACAATTAGCAAAAAGTGCAATTTATTCAGGTATTCAATGTATTTTATCTTATGCCAAAATAACTTTTTCAGAAATAGAAAAAGTTTTCATAGGTGGAGGCTTTGGTTTTTATTTGAACCTTGAAAGTGCCTTTAGAATAAAAATGCTACCCGAAGAGTTTAGAAACAAAATCTATTTTTGTGGAAACACCTGTTTAGGTGGACTTGCAAAACTAAACAAAACAAAATCTAGCGACTATTTAAACTTTATAGCATCAACAAAACCGATAAGCTTAGCTGAAACAGACGAATTTCAAAGTTGTTTCATAGAAAACTTAAACTTTTAAATTAGAAGTTGTAGGTGTAAATCTTTTTGTTAAAAAGATTTTAAAAACTAGTTTTGTGGTTGTTTTAGTCTTTGGTTTATAATCCAATTACATTGGAAATCTATTTATTTGCCTACGGCGTGGTACTTGGCACCGGAAAGAAATCCGGACGGCGTAAGCCGGCTTTTGCAAAGCAAAAGTGCTGACAAGATTGCAAAAAGTACCCAA
>CABVAP010000251.1 GCA_902496345.1 uncultured Eubacteriales bacterium | reverse complement strand
TTGCTTAAAACCTGTATAAACAGCTAATTACAAATTAGGTTAGTGCATATGGGGCGTTGCCCCAACACCCCACTCCCTTTCTTGAAAGAAAGAGAGGAAAAGAACTTTATATCGGCTTCGCCGTCCCAATCTATGCCCAAGGCAAAAATAAAATTATTAAAAATCTTATTTTTACTCACATAAGAGAATAATTCGAAAGGAAACGTTAGTTTACAACAAAAGTTTTCGTCTACTTTTTTCAATAAGCACCGGAAAGAAGTCCGGACGGCGTAAGCCGGCTTTTGCATAGCAAAAGTACTGAAAGCTAGTAGGGTTTATTGGGGCAAAGTCCCAAGGTCTTAAAAAAGGTTTTATAAAGTTCTTATTATTCTTTTTTGTCAAAAAGTCCACTAACCATTTTTTTCTTTAAGTCAAAAAGTTCGTCTGACAAGTCAACAGGCAAAATGTGAGGATTTACAAATCTTTTGTACTCAGGCCAAAGTGTTGACATTTCTTTGCTACAATACTTTTGAATTTCCATAACAGAACGTTCTTCCATAACACACTCGCCATTTATAAATACCGGCTGTAAAAGCTCTTTCGCATAAAACTTTCCTGCTTTAAGAGTCATTGTCTTCCAGGTCGCAAGTGGGTCAAAAATGGTGAGGTCTTTTCCCTCGTCAATTTTTTCGTGGTCAAGTGCAATAAGGTCAGCCTTTATTTTTCCTGTGTTTTTGTCGTATAGTCTAAAAATTTTCTTTACACCCGGATTTGTTATTTTGTCCGGATTTTCGGAAATTTTTATTTTCGGAATAAACTCGCCGTTATGTTCTTCAGCAGATAGCTTGTATACACCCCCAAATGCGGGGCAATCCTTTGATGTAATAAGGTTTGTACCGACTCCCCAAACACTTATTTCTGTACCTTGTTGCTTTAACGATGTTATTATATATTCGTCTAAATCGCTTGATGCACATATAACAGCGTCAGAAAAACCAGCCTCGTCAAGCATTTCTCTTGCTTTTTCTGATATGTAAGAGAAATCTCCACTATCAAGTCTAATTCCATAACCTTTGTAAAGTTTTCCTTTCTCTCGAAGTTCGGAAAATACAGTTATAGCGTTTGGTATTCCAGAGCGTAATGTGTCATAAGTGTCAACAAGAAGTATACAGTTTTTAGGAAAAATCTCAGCATACTTTCTAAAAGCAGTGATTTCATCGTCAAAACTCATAACCCAACTATGTGCGTGTGTACCACTCACTGGAACGTCAAATTTTTGACCAGCTAAAACATTGCTTGTTGATAAACAGCCACCAATAATCGCAGCTCTTGCACCATAAAGACCGGCGTCAGGACCTTGGGCACGTCTTAAACCAAATTCAAGCACTTTATCGCCGTGAGCAGCCCAGACAACTCTTGATGCTTTTGTTGCAATAAGACATTGATGATTTATTATGTTTAAAATTGTTGTTTCAATAAACTGTGCCTCAATAAGAGAAGATGTTACCCTAAGCAATGGCTCTCTTGGGAAAACAACTGTTCCTTCCGGAATGGCGTATATATCACCTGTAAACTTAAAATCTTTGAGATATTCAAGAAAATCATCTTCAAATGTTGAAAGACTTCTAAGATAAGCAATGTCTTCATCAGTAAATCTTATGTTTTTAATGTAGTCGACAACTTGTGAAAGACCTGCACAAATGGAATATCCACCGTTGTTAGGGTTGTTTCGGTAAAATAAATCGAAAACAGCTTTTTTCTTTCCTTCTCCACTTTTAAAATATCCTTGCATCATCGTAAGTTCATAAAAATCGGTTAATAAAGTAATATTCATAAAGTGACCCCTCAAATCTCATTTATTGTAGCTATGATAATTTTACCACATTGAGGAACCTCGTGCAACAACATTAATAAAATTTAACACGTGAATCTAATTTAGTAATAAACTTGCAATATTTATTATTTTTTTAATCTAT
>CABVAP010000250.1 GCA_902496345.1 uncultured Eubacteriales bacterium | reverse complement strand
ATTGCATTTTTTTAAGAAATTAGCGAACGAAAATTTTGGAATAAAATTTAATTTATAAAAAATCAACGATTTTTTGCAAGGCTGTCGACTTTATCGACAGCCTGCAATCTTTTCACTTTTACGATATAATAAAACATATAATAAATTAAACAAACCTATAAAATTTTGTGAAATAAACTATCTTACTCAAAAAAATCAAAAAGAGGGAACTAAATGAGAGATGAAATTTTAAACCTAAAAGATTGTAAAAAGATAGCAATAATGGGAGGAACTTTTGACCCAATTCATTACGGACATCTTGTTGCTGCCGAAACTGTCAGAGCAGAGATAAACGCCGAAAAGGTTCTTTTCATTCCGACAGGGCGACCACCACATAAAAATAACGAAACTATAGCACACGATGAACATCGATATTTAATGACCGTTTTAGCAACAGCAAGCAATCCATATTTCAACGTTTCACGTATAGAGATAGACCGTTCCGGTTTAACGTACACAATAGATACTATTAAGAGCTTAAAACAGATATGCCCAGATACAGAAATTTATTTTATAACTGGTGCAGATGCAATAAATGAAATTTTAACGTGGAAAGACCCAGAAGAGCTGTTGAAGATGTGTAAATTTGTTGCTGTAACAAGACCAGAATACAACAAAGATAAGCTTATAGCAAACATAAAAAATTATGAGGATAAGTTTAAGGTTGACTTAACATTCGTTGAAGTTCCAGCCTTATCGATTTCCTCAACAGATATAAGAAACCGAATTATTTCAGAAAAACCAATAAAATACTTATTGCCTGATGAGGTAGAACAGTATATAATTAAGTTTGGACTATATAAAACAGCCCCAATGAATAGCCCTATGTTTACTTTTATAAATCAGAAGTTACATTCTGTGTTAAAGCCAAAACGATTTGCTCATACGCAGGGTGTTGCGTCAGAGGCAGTAAAACTTGCCCAGATATGGGGAGCAGATTTTGAAAAAGCGTATACAGCAGGACTTTTGCACGATTGTGCAAAAAACTTTTCAAATGAAAAGACGTTAGAGCTTTGCAAGAAATACAACGTAGAACTTGATGACGTTGTAAAGGAGCAACTTGATTTAGCACACAGTTTTTTAGGTAGTGCAGTTGCTGAAAATGAATATTTAATAAGTGATATAGAAATTTTAAACGCAATAAAATACCACACAACAGGTAGAGCCGATATGTCACTTTTAGAAAAAATAATTTATATAGCCGATATGACAGAACCAAACAGAAAATATTATGACGGACTTGACGAAATACGAAAAGCATCATACAAGGACTTAAACAAAGCTGTTTATCTCGGCTTAAAACAAACTGTTGATTTCAACACAGGAAAAAACAGATTAATTCACCCACTAAGCCTTTCGGCTTTAAAATATTATGAAAAATTCAAATAATTTATTTAAGGAGGAAAATATTTTGACAGATTCATTTAATGGTGTAAAATCAGCATATAAAGCACTTGACGACAAAATGGCAATAGATATAAATGTACTTGATATAAGAGAGATTTCCGTAATTTCAGATTACTTTGTAATTGCAAGTGGTAACAACCCAAACCAGCTCAAAGCTATGGCAGACTCTGTGGAAGAAGAGTTGTACAAAGTTGGTTATCGTTTAAATCATTCAGAGGGATTTCAGTCTAAAACTTGGATATTATTAGACTTTGGTGACATTGTAGTTCATCTTTTCAACAAAGAAGACAGAGAGTTCTACAACATCGAAAGAATATGGGGCGATGCAAAATTTATCTCTGAAGACGTTTTAAAAGAGGCATAAAAATCAAGACCACGGGCAAAATTCCAAGAGAATTTTGAGCTACCCTCCCCTTTGCGATAGAAAAATGATTTATTTTTAACACACCAAAAATCCTGTGGGCATACCTACAGGATTTCAAAGTGTCGAAAAAGTTAATTTTTATCGTTATTGTCGATTTCAAAAAGCGTCGCAGACTTTTA
>CABVAP010000249.1 GCA_902496345.1 uncultured Eubacteriales bacterium | reverse complement strand
TGGATTTGTATTTTTATAGAAGACTATATCATAGTCGCCTTGGCGATTTTTTTATTTTTAAGGTGGTGATAAAATGACATTACAGCAATTAAAATATGCAATTGAAATTGCAAAATGTGGATCAATTAATATTGCTGCTAGAAAGCTTTTTATTACTCAGCCAAGTCTTTCTAATGCAATTAGAGAACTTGAAACTGAACTAAATATAAGTATTTTTCAGCGTACAAACAGAGGAATTAGTGTTTCAGTTGATGGAGCAGAATTTTTAGGTTATGCACGACAAGTAGTTGAGCAAACAGAACTGTTAGAAAAACGATATTTTAATACAAAGCCTTCAGCACAACATTTTTCTGTATCAACTCAGCATTATGCCTTTTCTGTCAATGCTTTCGTTAACTTAATAAAAGAATATGGAAATAACGAATATGAATTTAGTCTAAGAGAAACGAAAACCTATGAAATTATTGACGATGTAAAAAATCTTCGAAGTGAAATAGGAGTTTTATATTTAAATGAGTTTAACTCAAAAATTCTTAATAAACTCTTTAAGGAAAACAACTTAAAGTTTACAAAGTTATTTGTGGCAAAACCACATGTATTTATTAGTATAAATAACCCTCTTTCAAAGCAAAAAGTAGTAACTATTGAAGATTTGAAGGATTATCCATATTTATGTTTTGAGCAGGGAGAATATAATTCATTTCATTTTTCTGAAGAAATACTAAGTACTCTTTCTCATAAAAAAAACATAAAAGTTAGTGATAGAGCAACTCTTTTTAATCTATTAATTGGATTAAATGGGTACACTATATCAACGGGAGTTCTAAGTTCTGATTTAAATGGAAATGATATTATTGCTGTACCTCTAGATGTCAATGAAGAAATAATAGTTGGTTGGATTTCACATAAAAGTATTAAGCTTAGCAAACTTGCGAATATTTACATTGATGCATTAAATGAAATTATTTCAGAATTTATATAAGATTTATTTCTAGTGCTTTTAAAAACAAGATTTACATATTTCAGCTATAGTATAAAACTATAACAAGTAATAGTTTTTTGGAGTTACACTATAATTAAATTTATATGATATGATTACTTCAATAAAAATTTTTGATAAAAGATTGTTTTTAAAATTAGATTAACAATTTTTATAGGAGGAATAATTATGAATAACAATGCACCGTTTAAATATGATATTGTAGGAAGTTTTTTAAGACCTGATTATTTAAAGAAGGCAAGAAGTGAATATGCAAATGGAAAAATTACAGCAGAAGAGCTAAAAAAAGTTGAAAATGTAGCAATTACAGATTTAATTACAAAACAGAAAGCAGCTGGACTTAGAGTTATAACAGATGGAGAGTTTAGGAGGAGTTCATGGCATCTTGATTTTATGTGGGCATTTAATGGTGTTGGACATGAGAAGACAAAGGATGGAATTCCGTTTGATGGAGAGGCAGCATTAATTGATGACACATTCCTTATTGGAAAAGTATTTGTTAACAGTCATCCTTTTGTTGAACATTTTAAATTTGTAAAACAATTTGAAGATGATAATACTGTTGCTAGACAGACAATTCCTGCACCAGCACAGTTTTTATTTCAGATGATTATCCCTGAAAATTTGGAAAAAACAAAAGCCATTTATCCAAACGAAGAAGAGTTGATTTTAGATATTGCAGATGGATACAAAAAAGTTATTAAAGACTTATATGCAGCAGGATGCAGGAACATCCAGTTTGATGATTGTACATGGGGAGTATGCGTTGATCCTAATGCTTGCTTAATTTTTGGTACTGATGAAGATGGCCTTCAAGATAATATTGAAAAATTAATAAGAATCAATAATCTTGCTATTGAAGGTAAGCCAGAAGACCTTGTAATTAACACTCATATATGTAGAGGAAATTTTCATTCTACATGGGCGTGCCAGGGAGGTTATGACAGTGTAGCAAAAGATCTCTTTGCAAAAGAAAATGTACAGGCCTTTTATTTGGAATTTGATGATGAACGTTCTGGTGATTTTGAATCACTTAAATATGTAGGTAAAGATAAGAAAGTTGTATAGGA
>CABVAP010000248.1 GCA_902496345.1 uncultured Eubacteriales bacterium | reverse complement strand
AAAGCTAGCAGAGTTTGAGACGGAGTCTCAAGGTTTTGAAAGGTTTTAAGATTTCGACAACTTCTAATTTTTGTAGGTTTGTCAATGATGTGTTACACAATTGCTCAAAAAATTTCGCCGTCTTGCAGGAAAGCCTTAATGTAATCAACAGGAACTTTCCAATTAAGAGGACGCATAGGGAACTTGTTGTATTTATAGTTATGCACCTTTAGTTGTTTTGCAAAGTCATCAAAAGAATAAAATGTGTGTGTAGCATAGAAATATTCATTATCTTTACGGTGGGAACGTTCAACTTTGCCGTTATGTCGTGGTGTATATGGTCTAATTAATTTATGTTTAATATTATGTTGTTCAAGAGTAGCCTCAAACATTGTTGGTGTAGGTGTTTTAGAATAGCCAAGTTTTTTGGTAAATTCTTGTCCGTTGTCGGTTTGTACACATTCAATTTTAAACGGAAATTTTTTTATCAGATGCTCAACAAAAACAGCAGAACTATATGAACTATGTTCTTCAAAAGCTTCAAGATAGCGAAATCTCGAATATTCATCAATGGCCGTATATTGATAAAACTTTTGTCCTTTTGCATCACCAACAATACACACAGAAGGTACAACTTTAACGTCAATTTGAACTCTTTGACCTGGATAAAGCATTTTTTCATACGGTTTAGGGATATACTTTGGATTTGGTGGTTTAAGAGCCATTTGGCCTTGTTTTCGCAATATACGATAAAGACCTGTTACAGAACGTGTATAACCTCTTTGACGTAATTTAACCCAAAACACAATTAAACCAGCATTAGGGTTACGTTTACGCATATTTTCGATTAATTTTAACTCGTCAGGGGTATGCTCATTCGGATGGTGATGTGGTTTGTGTGATTTATCAGCTAATGACTGTAATGTGCCGTCATACCGTTTTCGCCAGCGATAAATATACTGACGATTGGTTTTATAGCGAATAGCAGCTTTTGTTACACCATATTTTAAAGAATATTCAATTAGGGCTTGTCTAAACTTCATTGTTTGTGTTATAGTATTCATAGCAAGTGACTCCTTTGGTTTGTTTTTTTGTGGTGAATTAACTATAACACAAAGAAGTTTCACTTGCTATTCTTTTTTTGCCGAAATATTTTGTTATGAGTTTATCTCGTAACAAAATATTCTGGAATGTAACACATCTATTGTAAACCTACACAGATTCACGTGACAACTTCTAATTTGGGGGTTGACTAAATATTGTATGTTTGATATACTTATAATTGTTAAGTTGTTTTTCTGCTGACGTGGCACAGTAGGTAGCGCACCGCCTTGGTAAGGCGGAGGTCGGCGGTTCAAGCCCGCTCGTCAGCTTTATGTTTTTATAGTCACTTTTTTGTGGCTATATTTTTTTACACAAAAAACTCATAGAAATATTTTTGTATCAATTAATTGAAACTAAATTTTTCTATGAGCTTTTTGTGTTTTTATTAAGTTAATTAGTAAATATAAATTGTATTTTTAGAGGCATCAAAGCCATAAGTCCCACCTAATGCCCAAGCAATATCTTCAGCAGATATATATATTAATTTATCATACATAATTGCCGGATGATATTTTAAATTATATTCATAATATTCATCAACATACTTTGTTGAACCAGCAAAAAAAGAAACATATCCATAAGGCTCAAATTCGTAAGTATTAGAACTATTGCTCAAATTATAATAGCTTTTATTTAATTTAAGAGATGACGGAAGATATATATGGTCATAAATGGCAAGTATATAATAAGGAGCCGGAAGATAGCGAACATTATTATATACAACTTCATCGACGCAATTTGATACTTCCACATCACCTAAAACAAACCTAACTGTACCTTTTTTTAGTTGATTACTAGCAAATGTTTCAGATACTCCAAAAGTTGTAGTAAACATAGACAAAACAACAATAAATCCGATTAATTTCTTTAGATACTTCATAAAAATCCACTCCTTTATATATATTTATACAGTTATTATAACATTTTGAAACATTTTTTACAAATATTATAATAAGAATAACACTTATAAGTAATATAACTTTTTAGCAATATAGAGTATGATTTATATACAAATTAGAAGTTGTCAAAATCTTAAAACCTTTCAAAACCTTGAGACTCCGTCTC
>CABVAP010000247.1 GCA_902496345.1 uncultured Eubacteriales bacterium | reverse complement strand
AAATATATAAAAAACCTGCTAAAAAAAACTTGATTTTTCTTAGCAGGTTTTAGCTGAAATTTCCCTACAATCGAGCATATCATATATTGAATTTCGGTTATTTCCCACTAAACTCTGATTCTACACAATATATTTATTTCATGTAAAATAACCCTGTTTTTCATAATATCTAATGATTTTTATCGATATCTAAAATTGTTTGCAATAATACATTAGCACCTTTCCAACATTGTTCAATAAAATCATTTTTTTTTGTACGTGGAACAAGTATCATTGCAGTGGGAATAATATCAGAAATAAATTTCGAGTTATATTCACAATCACTATATATTTTCGTACTTGTATATCCATACTTTTCTATATTTTTCTCAATACTTTGAATAAATTCTGGATAAAAAATTTTTTTGTCATTAGAGCCTTCAATAATTCCCATATCAATATCTTCTTTTTCAAGGTCTCGCTCTTGCTCTATGGCAACCTCTATAAATCCTATATATTTTTCTGAATTCACCCTATTATCAATTGTTCCCATATATCCACTTGCTTCTAGTGCTTCCTTAAATGTAACTCCTTCTGAATCTATAGAATCTATCATAACGCTCTTCTCAAATTTACCACAAATGATACCAGATGCCATCATAGGGGGATAAAAACGTGAACCTTTTGTATTTGTCCATACAACAAGTGTTATTGAATGTCTATGAGGTATTTTCTCTTTTACAATTGTTTCAATAACTTCAAGAGCCGCTAGAACACCTATTGTTTCATTATGCTCTTCTTCTTTAGCAGAATCTAAATGAGAACCAGTTATTATTGATGAATCAAATAAATCGCCTTTAAGTGTAGCATAAATATTAGCCATGTCATCTGTTTGTATCTGCATTCCGAGGTTTCTGCATCTTTTACATAACTCTTCTCTTGCCTCTAACTCTTCAGGTGATAAAGAAAGCCTTGTTATTCGACCATTCCCTGTATCTCCAAATTTATTAAATGTTTCTATTTTATCAGCCATTCGTTCTAAATTTGTTGTTAGCATCTCTCAATCCTACCAAGCTATTGTTTTACAAATCTTATTTATTAGATTTGTAAATATTATTTCTTTGGGAGTCTTTTCCCTTGTTTAATAGCTTCTGCTGGACAAATTGTAACACATAACTGACATCCTACACATTTATTAACTATGAGAACAGGTTTATTATTTTTTTCACTTATTTTAATAGCCTGATGTCCTCCATCATAACAAGATAAATAACAACGACCACATCCGATGCACTTCTCCATATCAAATCTCGGATAACAAATACTATCTCTTTCTAACTTATCTGCAGGTACAATATTAGGTAATGCTTTTCCAATAATATCATTTACACTTTTATAGTCATTTGAAGATAAATATAATTTTAATCCATTTATTAAATCATCAATAATTCTGTATCCATATTGCATAACTGACGTTGTTATCTGTAGATTTTCGCATCCTAATGTTAAAAACTCACATGCATCTCTCCATGTTTCAATGCCGCCCATTCCACTTATGGGAGCATTTTTTAATTTCTCACATTTCTTCATATCGTTTATAAAACGTAATGCAATAGGCTTTACAGCTTTTCCTGAATATCCACCTATACTTGTTTTTCCTTCTACACTCGGTTCTGATTCAAAGTTAGTTAAATTTACATTCATAATACTCTTAATGGTATTTATAGCAGCTATCCCAGTTGCTCCTGCTTCCATTGCCGCCATTGCTGGCACTTCCATGCGTCCAACATTAGGTGTCATTTTTGCTAAGATTGGAAGCTTTGTCCCTTTTCTTGTTGCTTTTGTATATATGGCTACAAGTTCTGGATTTTGTCCAACATCAGATCCTAATCCTTCTTCAACCATTTGTGGACATGAAAAATTACATTCAATTATATCAGCACCTGCTTCAGTCATTATTTCTGCAAGCTTTGTCCATTCTTGTTCATTTTGTCCCATAATTGATGCTACTATTACTTTTGTTGGATAGTTCTTCTTTAACTGCTTTATAAATCCTACATTTTCTTCAAGTGTATGATCTGATATTTGTTCAATGTTCTTAAATCCAACAAATGGAACATTTTCTTTAGTTAAAGCCGCAAATCTTGGTGAAACTTCTTTAGGTACAAATAAACCTATTGTTTTAAATGCAACAGG
>CABVAP010000246.1 GCA_902496345.1 uncultured Eubacteriales bacterium | reverse complement strand
GATAAAAGTCTGCGACGCTTTTTGAAATCGACAATAACGATAAAAATTAACTTTCTCGACACTCTGAGGCTACCATTTAGGTAGCCTTGAATATCAAATATTATTTTGTAAGGATTTTATTTACAGCACTAACAACAGCTCTTAATGAAGATTTGCTTATGTTGCTACTTGTTCCAACCCCAAAGTATGAGTTTTGGTCTTTGTCATATATTTGGATATATGTAATTGCTCTTGATTTATTACCATAAGAAAGAGAATGTTCGCTGTAGTTTACAACATCAAATTTTAAATCAAGCTCTTTCTGAAGACCTTTACAGAATGCGTCAACAATACCGTTTCCTGTTGCCACAATTTGTTTTTTATCACCATTTACTGAAATATCAGCTGTTACAGTAACGGTCTTACCTTCTGATTTTTCATTATAGAAAATGATTTCAACAGGTTCTTTAATATCTTTATATGTATCAATAAATAAATTATAAATTTCTTCTGGTGAAAGTTCTCTGTTTTCTGTATCAGAAACTTTTGTTACTATAAGGCTAAATTCTTGTTGCATACTTTTTGGAACGATTAATCCATAATTATGTTCAAGGATATAAGCAATTCCACCCTTTCCAGATTGGCTGTTTATTCTGATAATAGGGTCATAGCTTCTACCTACATCAAGTGGGTCAATTGGAAGATATGGAACTTCCCAATGGTCTGGGTGTTCGCTCATTCTAGCCATACCTTTTTTGATTGCATCTTGATGTGAACCAGAGAAAGCTGTATAAACCAAATCACCAGCATAAGGGTGTCTTGGGTGAACATCTAAACCTGTTGATGCCTCATAAATTTCTATAGAGGCATTTATATCAGAAAAATCAAGTTCTGGGTCAATTCCCTGTGAAAAGAGGTTTAATGCAACATTTAAAATATCTGCGTTTCCTGTTCTTTCGCCATTTCCAAAGAGAGTTCCCTCTACTCTGTCTGCACCAGCAAGCATACCCAATTCTGTTGATGCAACAGCTGTTCCTCTATCATTATGTGCGTGTAAACTTACAAGAACATTTTCACGATACTTAAGATTTTGGCACATATATTCAATCTGGTCAGCATAGACATTTGGAGTTGCCATTTCAACTGTAGATGGTAAATTTATAATCACTTTTCTGTCTTCTGTTGGTTTCCAAACATCTAAAACAGCGTTACAAATTTCAGCAGCATAATCCATTTCTGTTCCTGTAAAGCTTTCCGGAGAATATTCAAAACGAAAATGCTCTTTACCATATTCTTCTGAAAGTTCATCAATCATTTTTGCACCGAAAACAGCAAGTTCAGTTATTTCTTTTTTACCTTTATTGAAAACTACATCTCTTTGTAAAGTTGATGTTGAATTGTAAAGATGAACGATTGCTTTATTAACGCCTTTTAATGCTTCAAAAGTCTTTTTGATTATATGTTCACGGCTCTGAGTAAGCACCTGTATTGTTACATCATCAGGAATAAGATTTTCTTCAATCAAAGTTCTAGTAAAAACATATTCTGTATCACTTGCAGCAGGGAAACCAACTTCAATTTCTTTGAACCCACGTTCAACAAGGAATTTAAAGAATTTAATTTTCTGGTCTAAATTCATTGGTTTTTCAAGTGCTTGATTTCCGTCACGAAGGTCAACGCTACACCAAACAGGTGCTTTTGTTATTGTATTTGATGGCCATTTTCTATTTGGCATATTCATTGTTGGATAAGGTGTGTACTTTTTAAAATTCATCATAATAAAATCCTCCATTTTTATAATAATTCATTTTACAAACTAAATCTAAAAACATTTATTTTACAGTTACTTTAGTTAAGTAAACCATAAAAAAGCCTCTCATCTCAAAACAAGAGACGAAAGGCGAAATCCTCACGTGGTACCACTCTAATTCATTCTTAAAAGAATGCACTCATACAGGCACAGAAAATCGATGCCCTGTCATTATAACGGTAGACCCCCGTCAACACCTACTACAATTTCAGCGTGCCACTCAAAGGCGAGTTCAGCTCCGTCAGACTACCATCTTACACCAACCGACAGCTCTCTACAAGTCCTCAAAAACTTACTATTCCTTATCACAGTGTTTAGAATAATCATCTTTATAATAACACAGCTACAAATTATTGTCAAGTTTTTTATTTTACAAATTATAAGTTGTAGGGGTAAAGACCGTGGGGCTTTGCCCCATATGCACTAACCTAATTTGTAATTAGCTGTTTATACAGGTTTTAAGCAA
>CABVAP010000245.1 GCA_902496345.1 uncultured Eubacteriales bacterium | reverse complement strand
CCCCCACAAACGAGCAGGGGAACACCCCTGCACCCCCGACATTTGGCAGTTTATAAGCAATTTAAACTTAATCACGATATATCTATGGTTTATTTTGGCAAAAATAAAGCTTTTGCAAAAGCTTTAAACTAGCCACTTTTAGTCGAAAACAAGACAGGAAACGTAGTTTCCGGCAAAAGTTTTTGCCAAGCTTTTTTCAAAAAGCTTGTAGGGTGGTGGGGCAAAGCCCCACGGTCTTAAAAGGGGTTTCAATTTGGCAACTTTTAATTTTCTTTAAACTGTTCTTGAACATCAAGAGCTTCAACAAGCTCTATGTCCTTGTTTCTTTCAATGAAATTATCAAGTGTGTATTGATTGGCAAATAAAAGAAGAGGTCTTTCAAAATGGTCAAATACAAGTGTACATCTTGAATTTTCAAAATCTTTTAGGCTTTCAGGGTCATCAGTTTTTACCCACCTTGCAACACTAAA
Source organism: uncultured Eubacteriales bacterium (assembly GCA_902496345.1). Taxonomy (GTDB): domain Bacteria; phylum Bacillota; class Clostridia; order Lachnospirales; family CAG-274; genus MGBC114079. The sequence continues at coordinate 1,819 of CABVAP010000245.1, read as the reverse complement.
GTTCAAAGGCTCCATTCTTATTTCTGAATTGTATTCATTCTTCAATCTGTATTCAAAAACTTCAAACTGTAATGCACCAACAGCGCCAAGGATTACTTCATTGTACTCATTCTTATAAATCTGTATAGCACCCTCTTGGGCAAGTTGGTCAACACCCTTTTGGAAATGTTTAGCTTTCATAGTATTGGCAGGGCGAACTCTCATAAAAAGTTCAGGTGGGAAAGTTGGCAATGGTTCAAAGAAAAGAGGTTCTTTTCTTGTTGTAAGTGTATCACCTATCTGGTAATTACCGGAATCATAAATACCAATTATATCACCGGCAGACGCTGTATCAACAGTTTCCCTTTCATTTGCCATTAACTGTGTTGATTGGTTTAATTTCAAAGTTTTTCCTGTTCTTGAAAGTGTTACATTCATACCCCTTTCAAACGTACCGGAACAAATTCGCAAAAATGCAAGTCTGTCTCTGTGTGCAGGGTTCATATTTGCTTGAATTTTAAATATAAATCCACTAAAGAACTCATCTGTCGGTTTTACTTCTCCATCTGTTGTTTTTCTTGCACCTGGAGCAGGTGACATTTTCAAGAAATGCTCTAAAAATGTTGTAACACCAAAGTCAACAAGTGCTGTTCCGAAAAATACAGGAGAGAGCTTACCGGCTGAAACTAAATCCATATTAAACTCATTTCCGGCACCGTCTAAAAGTTCTATTTCATTTCTTAAATTCTTTAAATTTTCGTCACTTAAAACTCCCTCAAGTTCAGTACCATAAACTCCGTCATCTCCAAGCTCAATAACTGTATCTTTTCTGTAGAGATATACTTTGTTTTCGTGTCGGTCGTAAATACCCTCGAAAAGCTGTCCACTTCCTATAGGCCAAGTTACAGCCACGGAAGGAAGACCAAGTGCCTCTTCTAAATCTTCCATTAAGTCAAGAGGGTCTTCAGCCTGACGGTCAAGTTTATTTATAAAAGTAAATACAGGAATTTCCCTCATACTACATACTTTAAAAAGTTTCTTTGTTTGTGCTTCTACACCTTTTGCGGCATCAATTACCATAACGGCACTGTCTACAGATGTAAGTATTCTGTAAGTATCTTCACCGAAATCATTATGACCTGGAGTATCCATAATTGAAACAATTTTTCCGTCATATTCAAATTGCATTACAGATGATGTTACAGAAATACCTCTTTGTTTTTCTATTTCCATCCAGTCAGAACGTGCATACTTTGAATTTTTTACAGCCTTAACGGTTCCAGCTTCACGTATTGCCCCACCGTGAAAAAGTAATTTTTCTGTCAAGGTAGTTTTACCAGCATCAGGGTGAGAGATTATTCCAAATATTCGTCTTTTATTTATTGATTCTATATCAGGTAATGACATTTTTTTATTCCTTTCTTTCTAAGTATTACACAATCAAATAATTTATAATGAAAAATTACCGTAATCGATTCCTTTTTCTGTTATAAGCATTTTAACTTTATCATCTGATTGAAAGTTTACTGTAATTAAACCCTCTTTTTCAAGATTTTTTATTGCTGAATTGTATTTTTTTAACATATTAGGGCTTGTACTAGCAAACTTATAGCTATAATTATCAGAACCACAAAGATATGACTGATATGCTCGCTGAAAAATTTCCTGTTCAAGATTATTCATAGTTGTACCGCCTTTCAGATTTTTTATACAACACACATTATACAATGATTAACGCAATTAGACAAGCAAATTTTTACAAACAAATTGGAGGTTTGTAGGGGTGAACCTTTTTAAGTAAAAAGATTTAAAAAACTAGTTTTGTGGTGGTTTTAGTTTT
>CABVAP010000244.1 GCA_902496345.1 uncultured Eubacteriales bacterium | reverse complement strand
AGGGCGTTTTTGGATAGAAGGTTTAAGAGTTGATCAGCTGCTTGTGTGGGGAACACATTATCCAATTTCGCAAATAATTGCCATTCTATCTATAATTATGGGAATAATTGGAATAATCTTCTGTCGAAAAGGAAAAGGATTGTAAATAATCATACAAAATTTCAGAATAAATGTTGTTTTCTTCCAAAACATGTATTATAATACTCACATAGAGAAAAAGAAAAATAGATGTATTGATTGTTTTTGTTTGTTTTTTTATTTGAAAGGGGATTCATATGAAAAAGGTAAAGCAAAGTATTATGACGATGCAAGGCAATTTAAACAAGATGCTTGAACACAAAGACATTCATCAGATGGAGACAACAGAGTTATATACCTTAAGTGTGTTATTAGATCAAGAAATTGTAAAGTACTATAGAGATAAGCTTAACGCTAGCTAACTTAATTCATTTACAAGAAGTTTATACCATTTAGATAAAAGTCTATTCTTTTGTGGAATAGACTTTTTTTATTATCTAGGAAAGTTCTACTTTCCTAGATAACAAGTAGAATTAGCTTGATATGCTAATGATTAAAAGTTGGCATGCTAAATAGACCTAGGAATAAAAAACTATTTTTTATATTCGTAGGTTATGCCTTGAATATCTGTGTATGAAACAGGGGTCATTATACCATCACATTTTTGGCAAAATGGTTGTGGTGGTACTGAACTAGGAAGACCATTAAAAATATTATCTTCTTCAAGTTCCTGAACAATAAATTCTGGGACTAGTAGGTGATAGCCACATTTAGTGCAAACAAATTCAATAAGATTATCATCCTCGGTAAAACCTTCTAAAATATCCAAAGTAAAATCCTCCTTGTATGTATTCAAGAAAATATTTCTCAAGAAGAATTATACGACAAATGAGGTGGATAAAAAATATCTACTAATTCCATGATATGTCCACAGGAGCATTTAAGTGGGTCATAGCCAAAAGACAGTAAGATACGTTCACGCCAGTGGGAATAACATTCATGAAAAATACGTTTACTTTTAGGTAACATCTTGAAGAGAAGATGACTAAATTTATGTTTTTTAGCATAGAGTCCATAATAACGAACAGTCTTGAACTGCCCCTCTGGAATATGAACAATAAGACGTTTAATAAAATCAAAAGCAGAAATACTTTCAATAACTTTTTTGTTATCTTCATGACGTTGATACCAAAAGGTAACAGTTTGGCCATCATAGTTTAATATACGAGATTGAGCCATGGCAGGTCTGCCAGTATAACGTACAACATATTGAATGGCTTTATTAGTATCAGATAGAGGGTTAGGTTTAGCATAAACGTAAAAACCATCTTTATAGGAGTAATAAAGAGAAGTCTTTAACTGATAAAAAGAAGGACCGATAGATTTTTCCATAAGATCTAGTAAAGTAGCTTGAAAACGACGACGAAGCATAGGATAAGGAAAATGTTTAAAGTGTTTCCAAACTGTAAGATTACCGGAAGCACCTTCTGTAATCAGAGTATGTATATGAGGATTCCATTTGAGATCACGTCCAAAAGTATGTAAAGTAGATACAAAACCAGGAGTGAAACATTCTTTTTTGTTTTGTGAAGCAAACCAAGAAAGAAGTGTATGAGAAACTGCTTGAAAAAGGATGTTAAGTAAAGAACGATCTTTACGAAAAAAAGAGCGAAGCTCAGCGGGAATAGTAAAAACCAGATGGCGGTGTTTACATTTAATAAGTTTTTTAGAAAGATTAAAAGCACGATTGTTAACATACTGCATACCGCAAGTGTTGCAAAAACGACTCTTGCAACGAAAAGGGACATGAAGAACAGAGCCACAATGAAAACACTGGTAAAGTGCGTGACCTTGAGAAAAATCACCACAAGAGATGACTTTGTTGACTTCTTTGAAAACAACAGGACGAATATGAAAGTTAGGATTAGATTTAATAAAGTTGAACCAATGATCCTTAAAAATTTGTTTAATAGTAAAAGTAAAATGTTTAGACATAATATCACCTAAGTATAGATTACCAGAAGAACAGAAAAAAGCAACTTATAGAGTGATGAGTAGACTATAAGTTGCTGAACGTGGCGTAGCCACTTTTTTATGCGCTTTCATAGATTGATTGTTTTAATGAAATGTGTATAAAGTGTATAAAAAGGCAAAAGTATAGTTATCCTATTTAAAAAGGAGAAATTGGAAAAATATGAAAAAATAATAGGCCATTTCACGATTTAAGACTTGCTATTTTAATAAAAAGAACATAAAATATAAGAAAATGGGTATGAGTGGGTATAAGTGGGGTGAAGTGGCAAATGTTCATGGGTCAATATCAACATA
>CABVAP010000243.1 GCA_902496345.1 uncultured Eubacteriales bacterium | reverse complement strand
GATTTCTTTCCGGTGCCAAGTACCACGCCGTAGGCAAATAAATAGATTTCCGATGTAATCGGATTATAAACCAAAGACTTAAACCACCACAAAACTAGTTTTTTTAAATCTTTTTACCAAAAAGATTCAGCCCTACAACTTCTAATTTGTTATAAACCGAAAAATGACATTATAGCGTTTGCGATAAAACATATCACTATTCCGGCGAAGGTGTGAATTAAAAAGGTCGCTAGTGGCCATTTGTATGAGTTTGTTTCTTTTTTTATTGTAAGTAGGGTCGTTGTACACGGAAAGTGATTTAATGAAAAAAGAATTGTACATATAGCAGTTTTTATACTCCAACCGTTTGAATATAATAGGTCGCTTAGTTCGTTGAGGTTGTCAAATGGAATTAATGCCGAGTTTCGCATATAAAACATTATTATTAACGGTATTACTATTTCGTTCGCTGGCATTCCCATTATAAATGCTGTTAAAATAAATCCGTCAAGACCTATTGTTTTAGCAAATGGGTCTAAAAAATCTGAAATATAAAATAATATACTGTTTCCATCAATGTATGTGTTTTGCATAACCCATATAATTGCACCTATTGGGGCAGCGACTACAACAGCACGTCCTAGAACGAAAATGGTTCTGTCAAATATACTGTGAACAATTATTTTTCTGATTTGTGGCTTTCTATACGGTGGTAGCTCTAGTACAAATGACGATGGTATGCCTTTTAAAATTGTTGCTGACAAAAGCTTTGAAACAGATAATGTTATAAAGACTGAAAAAACAATTGCCAAAAGTACTACGAGTGTAACTTGCAATGATGTGAAAAAGCCTATTGTTGGAATAAAGATTGATGATATTGCTATTATCGCAGGAAATCGCCCATTACAAGGAACAAAGTTGTTTGTGATTATTGCTATTAATCTTTCTCTTGGGGAATCGATTATTCTACAAGCTGTGACCCCAACAGCGTTACAGCCTAATCCCATACACATTGTCAATGCTTGCTTTCCGTGTGCTTTGGCGTTTTTAAAACATTTATCCAGATTAAATGCTATTCTTGGTAGAACACCTAAATCCTCCAAAAATGTGAACAATGGGAAAAAGATTGCCATTGGTGGCAACATAACTGCAACTATCCACGACAATGTTCTAAACATTCCCTCTATAAATACTCCTTTGAAAAATTGTGGAACACTTAAATAATCGAATAAGGCTATTAATTTTAACTCTATATATGCAAAAAGGTTGCTTAAAAGCTCTGTTGGATAATTTGCACCTGTTATTGTTATCCAAAGGATAAACAACAGCATTAACAACATAAGTGGTATTCCAAATTTTTTGCTTAAAACTATATTATCTATTTTTCTGTCTATATTGCAATATCCACAACAATCAGTTTTTACTGAAAGAGTGTATATTTTTTCAGCATTAAAAACAGTTCTTCTTACAGGACTATACATATTTTTTGTGTGTGTATTGCAAGAATGGACTTCCAATTTATTATTTACAACGTCAAACACTTTATCTTTTAACTCATCTATTCCTTGACCACTTCTTGCACTTGTTCCAACAACTGGCATATTTAGCTCTGTTGATAATTTTACAAGGTCTATATATATTCCTTTTCTTTTCGCTTCATCTAGCAAATTTACACACAAAATGACATTTTTACAGATTTCTGATACCTGCAAAACTAATATTAAATTTCTTTCCAGACAAGTTGCATCAGCAACAACTACTACAGCGTCTGTTTTATTTTCTTTTAAAAACTTAACTGCTTCTTTTTCATCAGGAGAGGTTGGGTTTATTGAGTAAATTCCCGGCAGGTCTGTTATCACAAAATTTTTATCCTTATGCGTATAATTACCCTGTGCGTTGCCTACAGTTTTTCCTGTCCAATTTCCTGTATGTTGTTTTAATCCTGTTAATGTATTGAAAACAGTACTTTTCCCTGTATTAGGGTTTCCAACAAGGGCAACCGTAAAACAATCATCTCCCATCAGTAAACCTCCTTTTGCCTTATTATTATATTTTTTGAATCTTCCTCCCTTAATGCAATTATCGTTCCTCGTACGTGATATGCAACTGGGTCGCCAAACGGACTTATATGAACTGCTGTTACTATACAATTTTCTGTGAAGCCTAATTCTTCCAATCTTAATTTATTTGCACAATCTTTTATATACATTATTTTATGTGGAACGTTTACCGGAATTTTATCAAGCGAAAACATTTCTTTCATCTTTACACTTCCTTTAATTTTACGTATATTTCTAATATATATTTTTTATGTGGGAAATGTGCCAGTTTTACAAAATTTTAAATAAATTAGGAGTTGTAGGGCTAAACTTTTTTGATAAAAAGATTTTAAAAACTAGTTTTGTGGTTGTTTTAGTCTTTGGTTTATAATCCA
>CABVAP010000242.1 GCA_902496345.1 uncultured Eubacteriales bacterium | reverse complement strand
GCCAAGTGCCTTTTAACTTTGAATATGTACTCGGCATTTCTGACAGCATATCATTTTGAATATCCGTTAGTTCTTCATTATATTTCATTTTTCAGCACCACCTTTTTCAATGATTATAGATTTGTCCTCGGCATTATAATCTATTTTAAAGCCTGTTTCCTTTGCCAAATCCCTTACATAGCAATAAGCTGAGCCGTTGTAAAGCTCTGTGTGTATGTCAAGCAATTTTCCATTTGCCGTTACTCTTTTTCGCTCTGCGTTCCAACCCACATCAACACCTATACTTTCAAGCACATCTCTTGCTCTTACAAGGTTATAACCCTCTTTGTTTATCCCACTTACACTTGCTTTTGAGTTGCCAATCTGAGCTTTAACTGTAGTAAACTCCACTACCTTTTCGGTAGCCGAGGTGTTAAGGTTTGTAATGAAAATATATTCATCAAAACTAACACTGCACCTTATATTTTCAACTGTGTCAAAATGGTATTTGAAGCTGCTGATTGAAACAGCAATATTTAAAAGCTCATTAAGTCCGTCAGTGACCACCACTCGCATAGGTATTTTCTTTGATGAAACGTAACCTAAAAGGTTTAATATCTCTGTGCTGGTATCTTTTGCAAAGTCATAAGGCTTAGTTGGTAAAAACAATTCCAAAGAAAAACTCCTCGGCTTTTTATTGCCAAGGAGCGTAAGGGTAGTGGTATTTGTTATAAAGATTTCATTTTGAAGTTCCTGCACAATTTCAGGTAATTCATTAGGAACAACAGGAACTTCAACAACTTTTTCATTATTGTTGTAACTAAAAAACATTTTTACTGGTGTCAAGATTGCACCTCCAAACTTAATAAAACTACAATCTTTCTTTTTTTAATTCTTCTAGTATTATTTCGCTTTTTTTTGATTCAACAAAACCTGCTTTATTGATTTCATTTGCAAGTTCATACCAATATATTGCGTTTTTTATGTTATGATGTTTTTTTTCTAAATGTCCAGCTAACATATATAATGAATATCTGTCTATCATTTTGATTGATTGAGTATTTAGTATTCTGTTTATTTCTTTTTTTAAATTTTCAGAGAAAGTTAAACTATCAAAATATTCCCACAAAAATTCTGCATATGACTCAAATTTAGGATTATACGAATTTATTGTATCACTAATTTCAATCAACTGTTCTTCATAGTATTTTTTTGCTAATTCATATTTCCCACTCAAAATACTCTCTTGAGTTTTTTTGTGCAATTCTTTTATTCGGTTTTTATTCATACATTCAACTCCTAAAATAAATTATATTAAATAAATTATAGCAAAAAAAATAAAATATTACAAGACTTTTGAAATTTCTAATCAAAATCATCATCAAGTCCACCTAAAATAGTCCCCGACACACTCTGAGAAACACTTTGCCAAGTGTAAGGCTTAACTGCACCCCAAGTAACATCTTTTATTTCACCCCAATTAATGTGCTCATATTCAAGCATCATATCAAGATGATAAGGAATCATTGTTTCAAGGGTTCTTTTCACAATTCCAAGAAATTTATTATTTTCTACCTTTATAAATTTTAAAATTACTGTCATATCTTTAAAACCTACCTCAACAGTAACCCCAGGAACAGTATTGGCTGTGCTTTCAAGGAGTTCCTTTGTTGCCGTACCAACACCAAGTAGTCTTGTTCTGATGTAGGCTCGTCTTTTTTCTATGTCATCAAGCTTCTTGCCAATTGACATTTCTTTTTCCTTTAAATCCAAATACCAAGTTGAATAATCAAGAAAAATCTGCTTGTAAAGGTCATCAATCTTCACCTCACAGCCTTTAAGCTTTGTTGTCAGAGCATTAATTATATCAAGAGTTACCTTGTCTTTTCGATACAGCTTATTTATCATTTTCAACATTTTCTCACAACCCTTCAAGGCTACAACTCATTGTGTGGTTACAGCCACTTATCCTATGGCTTACGGATTTAATTCGAAAGTTATCTTTTAAGCCAAGGTAATCGTCCTCTATGTGCATTACTCGCCCCGGTCTTGCCTTGTTGTGTCCGATAAAGTCCATTGAAAGCTCTCGTTTTATTATGTTTTTTTCTTTCAGCCTTTTGTTTGCAACCTCTTGAATGTTATCAGCCTCATCAGAGTTCACACTATAATTCTCAGTAAGCAAGCCATACTTTTTTATATTTTCATTATCTCTTGCAATAAACATCTTCTCAGGCATTCTTCCACTTTCCTTCGAATTTACTTCAGCAATAATACTGTTTTTCATATCCTCAATGGAATGGGTATATTTCCCTCGACTATGTGCGTTTTTATCCGTAACATCAAAGCCACCAACATTTATAGCCGGTTTAAATATATAGCTTATAGGCTCTGTAGGCATTTGAAACACATATATCTTATCGGCTCTCAATTCATAGTAATATTTCTTGC
>CABVAP010000241.1 GCA_902496345.1 uncultured Eubacteriales bacterium | reverse complement strand
ATAGATTAAAAAAATAATAAATATTGCAAGTTTATTACTAAATTAGATTCACGTGGTTCAGTTATTTTTAATTATTGCAAAGGGAATTTTTTTATTGTATAATCAGATTGTGTTTGCTTAATGCAAGTATAAAGGGAATATTGCACAACTTTTAAATAGAAAGGGGGACTTTATTTAGAGCTGTAGGTTATGTAATAAAAGATATTTTATTTTAGGAGGGATTTTTGTGAAAAAGTTTTTTTCGATTTTTATGACATTTGTTATATTGGGGGTTTTTGCCTTTACCGGTTGTGGTGATGACGATTTTAAAAGTTCCACCAACAATGGAAATGCAGACACCTCAAGTAAATATGCTGAAAAGTATTCTTCTGTCGCAACAATAAGCGATTTAGGTTACCGTAGCACTACATATAGTCCTGATGACACCTGGGTAGTTTACTGGTATTTATGTGGAACTGACCTTGAAAGCGAAAATGGTGCTGCTACTGCCGACCTCAAAGAACTTATGGAAGTTCAGCTACCTGAAAACGTATCTGTCGTAATTCAAACAGGTGGCACTTCTCAGTGGAATAATGATTTTATTAATCCAGAAGTTATTCAACGACACGTATATAACAGCACAGGTTTTTCCACTGTTGACGAACAACCTCTTTCAAGTATGGGTGACCCATCTACTTTGCAAGGATTTTTGGAATTTTGTGAAGAGAATTATCCAGCCAACCACAAGATGTTTCTTTTTTGGGACCACGGTGGTGGCTCTGCTGGTGGTGCTGAAGTTGATGAACTTTTTGAAAATGATGTATTAACTCTTGATGAAATGAAAACAGCTTTTAACGCTGTTTATTCTGATGAAATTGAAACTGGTTCGCAAGATGAAATTGCTACTAAAAATGCTTCTGACTTAAACATACCTTATGAAATTATTGGCTTTGATACTTGCCTTATGGCTACTGTTGATACAGCAAAAGCTTTCCAAAAATTTGGTAGATATTTAGTTGCATCAGAAGAAACCGAACCCGGCAACGGTTGGTACTATACCGGCTGGGTGGGCGAACTTGCTCAAAACACAGCTACAAACGGTGCTATACTTGGAAAGGCTATTTGCGATTCTTTTCAAAAGGGTTGCGAACTAGCTGGAACAGAAGACTCTATCACACTTTCTGTTACGGACCTTATCAATTTTCCTAAACTTGATACTGCTTATGACAACCTCGGCAAAGAGGCTTTGTTTAATACTTGTGAAAATATTTCGTTCCTTGGTGATTTTAGCCGAAGTGTTTCAAAAGCTGAAAATTATGGTGGCAACAATGATGAAGAGGGATACACAAATATGGTTGACCTTGGTGACCTTGTTAGAAACAGTTCAAATTTACTTACAGACAACTCTCAAGCTGTTTTAGACGCCCTTTCTGAGTGTATTGTATACAAAATAAACGGGCCTTACAGAACTCAAGCCACTGGTTTATCTTGCTACTATTCTTTTGATAACAATCAAGAAAGTTTTTCTGAATATGCAAAGGTTGCTACTAGTCAAGCTTTTAAATATTTATCTGAATATAGTGTTTTAGGCGAAATGCAACAGGACGGATATGAATATCTTAGCACTTTATCTGATTATTCTGAATTGCCTGCTGTCCCTAAATTTGAAGAGGACTTACCTATAAGTATCAGTGATGACGGATATGCTAGTTTACAGATAGACGATGACAAACTTGACACAATTCAAAGCGTTTGTTTTAATATATTCCATTATGATGAAGAGAATCAACAGCTTTATATGCTTGGCTCTGATGATAACATAAATGCTGACTGGGAAAACGGTGAATTTAAAGACAATTTTGATGGAACTTGGGCCTCTCTTGACGGTCATCTTGTATATATGGAGCTTACTTATCAATCTGACGACTACAACACTTATTCCGTACCTATTAAGCTTAACGGTGAAGAATACAATCTTAAAGTTGCGTACGATTATAAATTAGGCAAATATATAATTATGGGTGCAACAAAAGGAATTGACGCTGATACTAATATGGCTGACAAAAACCTTGTTAAATTAAAAGAGGGTGACGAAATTACAACTATCTTATACACAGTTGATTTACAAGATGAATCCGAAAATGTCAACGAAGTTGAAGTAGAAACCTTTAAAATTGGCAAAGAGCCTATATTTGAAAATACTGATTTAGGTGACGGTCAATTTGCCTATATGTTTGAGGTAAAAGACATCAACAACAAAATTACTTACTCTGATACTGCTTTATTTAGCGTTGAAAACGGAGAAATCTTTGTACAATGATGATTGGGACTATAAATTGAGGTTTGTAGGGATAACCTTTTTAAGTAAAAAGATTTTAAAAACCAGTTTTGTGGTGGTTTCAGTTTTTGGTTTATAATTCGATTTTATCGGAAATCTATTTATTTGCCTACGGCGTGGTACTTTTTGACTGCAAAAAGTACCCAAAAACCTGGGGGGTTTCGA
>CABVAP010000240.1 GCA_902496345.1 uncultured Eubacteriales bacterium | reverse complement strand
TAAGGAAATAGGTAAGAGATAAGAATTCTTTGGTATTTAGTTTTGAGTGTTCGATTTATTTATTAATTGAATATTTTATGGATGGGTTCCCGAGTGGCCAAAGGGGGCAGACTGTAAATCTGTTAGCTCAGCTTTCGAAGGTTCGAATCCTTCCCCATCCACTGTTTTAAAGTTCAGCTCTTTTGGGGCTGGACTTTTTTCGTGTCTACAAATTAAAATTTTGCCAGTAATTATTAGCTGATATGTGATACAGTTTAGAAAAAAAGTTTTTATCAAAAAAATTAAATGACATTAAGTCGAATTTTGATGTTTTTTTGAAAAATTTGAACTTTTTTGGATATATGTGTTTTTTTATTCTCTTTTAAATGTTATAATTAAGCGGTAAGCGTAGGTAAGTGAAAAATATAGAAATGAAAATATAAAAAATATGATGAAAATTTTAGGTGATAGCTATGTGTAAAAGAAATGAACTTATTGATTTTTTTAAAGGTATATTTGCTATAGGGGTTGTATTTGTACATTTTCCGTTCCCTGGTGTGATTGGGCAAATGATTGCATCAATTGGTGTTGTAGGGGTGATTTTCTTCTTCCTTATAAGTGGCTATCAGTCATATTCACCAAATGGGGAAAGTGCAAATAAATTGTTGATTAGGTTTAAAAGAAATTTGATTTTAACCGTTTTTGCAGTTCTTGTATATTTTGTTTTTACAGTGATTGAACAACTTATACAGGGAACATTTGGTGAGTGGATTGTGATATTTCAAAATCCAATAACGTATATAAAAATGATTATCCTTGGTGACTTTACAATGGTTCACGCCGATGCCTTGTGGTTTATGCCAGCTTTAATTTATGGTTACTTAATAATGTATATAATTGAAAAGAAAAGGCTTAATAAAATTTTTTACTTACTTTTACCTTTCCTCTTGTTATTGCGATGTGGTATGGAAACATATACAAATTCATTTTCTGATATATCTTGGCTCGATTGGCATTTCTCTGGTAACTTTCTTGTTGGTGCTTTGCCAATAATGCTTTTGGGTAATTTTTTACACAGATTTGTTGACAAAGTTAAAAATATAAACGGTGCTGTTGTAATTACAGCGACAATTTTTGCTATGGCTCTTGTGTTTTTATTCGTTAATGTTAAAGTTTCTGGTATGAATATTTCACAACCTTTTAAAATTATTGCTGCTACTTTGGTCTTTGTTATATGTTTGATTTATGATAAGGCTAAGGCAGAGCCACATATTAGCCGTTTTGGAAAACGATATACTCTTTATATATACTTGTATCACTTTTTGATTGGTATATTTGTTATGGATATGTTTGAATATTTTGATTTGTCAGAGTATTGCTATGATTATATTTTGCCATTTGTTGCTCTTGCACTTTCTACTTTACTTTCGGTTATAATGTACAAAAAAGATATTGAAAAGATAAAAAGCAGTATCAAAAGCAAGCTTAAAAATAATGCTGAATAAGCACATATAGGGTGTGAAAAAATAATGGATTTATATACGGCTATCGTATTAATTACAGCTGCCCTATTGATTATAACGATTACAGGCGTATATACTAATAGGGTCATTAGTAGTAAAATGAAAGAAGGCAGTATTGCTGTTTGCGTTTTTATTGCAGTCGCATTTTTTTGCGAGTGGATTAGTGTAAAAGTAGATGGTGCTGACGCTTCTTTTGCTACATTACACGGGGCGGCAAAGCTTATTGAATTTTGTGTTGCACCTACTATGGGATTTGTTGCAGCATATAGCTATAGCGATATAAAAAGGCCACAAGTTATTAGCGTTGTAATAGTGATACATACGTTGTTTGAGTTTATAGCCTTTAAAAATCAATGGGTGTTTTATGTGGACGCAAACAATATTTATCATCGTGCGAGTTTATATTGGGTCTACATAGTAGTTTTTTCACTTTCAAGTATTTATTGTTTTGTTAGCGTATTGAATGAAGAAAGGAAATATTATGCAAAGTTTGTTCGTAAAATTTACGGAAAATTTGGAAATTGTTATCGTTATGGCGGAGATGAGTTTTGTGTTATTTTAAGCAAAAATTTGGGCGAAGTTGAACAACTAAATAATACATTTATTACCGAAATCAGAAAACAACAAAATGACGATGATAAGGTGCCTAATGTTTCAATTAGATATGCTTATTATGACGGAAAAGAAGATTATATTCAAAATGTAATTGAAGAGGCTGATGAAATGATGTACAGTAATAAAAATTAAATGGATTCTCACATTTATAATCTTGAAATTTAATTTATTTTGAAAAATTGGGGGTTGTAGGGGTGACCTTTTTAAATAAAAAGATTTAAAAGACTAGTTTTAGGGTGGTTTTAGTTTTTTGGTTTATAATTCGATTTCATCGGAAATCTATTTATTTGCCTACGGCGTGGTACTTTTTGATTGCAAAAAGTACCCAAAAACCTGGGGGGTTTCGATTCCCCCCAGACCCCCACAAACGAGCAGGGGA
>CABVAP010000239.1 GCA_902496345.1 uncultured Eubacteriales bacterium | reverse complement strand
AAAACTTCCACGCCGTAGGCAAATAAATAGATTTCCAATGTAATTGGATTATAAATCAAAAACTAAAACCACCACAAAACTAGTTTTTTAAAATCTTTTTAACAAAAAAGTTTAGCCCTACAACTTCTAATTTGTTAGTAACAAATTAAAATAACCAGCACTCTCACGTAATAAAAGTGCTGGCAAAACTAAAAATTATTCACCTTTTCTAAATTCACTTTCAGTGTAATTTTCCTCAAATTCAAAATCAAGATTTCTTTCACTAACGTTAGCACGGACAAGTTTTACTCTTACTTTGTCACCAAGAGCATATACCCTGTGAGTTCTTTCACCAATGTATTGAAGATTTTCTTCATCATATACATAGTAGTCATCTTCCATATTTCTAACAGCAACAAGTCCTTCAATAGTGTTAGGTAGTTCAACATAAATACCCCAGTTAGTAACACCGGATATTATACCGTCAAAAGATTGACCCTCTTTATCCTGCATAAATTGAACTTTTTTAAGATTGTCTGTTTCTCTTTCTGCATCTTCTGCAACTCTTTCTCTAATAGACGCTTGTTTTGCAATTTCCGGAACTTTTTTGTCTAAAGCTCTTGTTCGTTTCTCATTAAGGTTCCCTGTTAAATATTCTTTGATTATTCTATGAATTTCAAGGTCAGGGTATCTTCGTATAGGTGAAGTGAAATGGCAGTAATATTTAGCAGCAAGACCAAAATGTCCCTCATTTTCAGACGTATATCTAGCTTGTTTAAGACTTCTTAAAACAACTCTGTTAATAATAACTTCTTCCGGTGAGCCTTTTGCATCATCAAGAACTTTTTGAAAAGCTTTCGGGTGTGTTGACGAACCTTTTATCTTATAACCAAATTTGTAAATAAATTCGGAAAGTTTTTGAACCTTTTCGGTGTCCGGTTCAGCGTGTGAACGGAAGACAAATGGAGTTTCCAACCAGAAAAATTGTTCAGCAATTGTTTCATTACAAATAAGCATACATTCTTCTATTATACTTGTTGCAACATTTCTTTCGTAAGGCTTAATGTCAATTGGTTTTCCATTTTCATCAAGTATAATTTTAGCTTCTGTAAAATCAAACTCAATTGCCCCTCTTTTTGTTCTCTTCTTGATGAGAATATTTCGTATTTCTTCAAGATTTTTAAACATTTCCATAAAGTCTTTATGTTCTTCTAAATATTCGGAATTTTCATTTGTAAGCAGGTCATTTACAACAGTATAACTCATACGCTTGTCAACTTTAATAAGTGACTCACAAACTTCGTGGGAAACAACATTTCCGTTTTGGTCGATTTCCATAAGACAGCTTAACGCAAGTCTATCAACTCCAGCATTAAGTGAGCATATTCCATTAGATAATTTATGTGGCAACATAGGGATAACCCTATCAACAAGATAAACGCTTGTTCCTCTCTTTAAAGCCTCTTTGTCTAATGGTGAATTTTCTTTTACATAATTTGAAACATCAGCGATATGAACCCCAAGTTTAAAATTACCGTTATCAAGTTTACTAATAGAAACGGCGTCATCAAGGTCTTTTGCGTCTTCACCGTCAATAGTAACCATTTGTAAATTTCTTAAATCTTTTCTATCTGAAACTTTAGATAAGTCAACTTCGTCATCAATATTTTCAATTTCATTGTATACATCGTCTGGAAAATCAAGAGGCAATTCAAATTGTTTTATTATCGAAAGTATATCTACACCAGGGTCATTTATATGCCCAATTATTTCAGTAACAACACCCTCCGGATTTTTTCCGTCTTTAGGAGGCTTGATAATTTTGACAACAACTTTATGCCCGGTAACAGCACCTTTAGAGAACTTTTTCTCAATAAAAATATCCTGTGCAATTTTTTTATCATCAGGTACAACAAAACCAAATGCTTTAGTTCTTTGAAAAGTACCAACAATTGTGTTCATACCTTTTTCAACAACTCGAACTATTTCACCTTCCGGTCTTTTACCAAAAGTATTGACAATTCTGCACCATACTTTATCTTTATGCATAGCACCATTAACAGCAGATGCCGGCACAAAAATATCACCATTTAATTCCTTATCAGGAACAACAAATCCAAATCCATTAGAGTGGCTAACAAATGTGCCAGATATAATGTTCATTTGTTCAGGAGTCATTATTTTGCCTTTTTTAGTTATGTCTATCTCTCCGGCCTTATAAAGTTCGTCTATAATTGAGTTAAATTCTTCTCTATCTTTAGACGGAACTTCCATAAACAAAGCAATATCAATTGCTCTCATAGGTGTATATTTTTCATCATTGACAAATCCGATAATTTTCGCTTTCTTTTCTTCTCTTTCTTCTAAGTTTTCGTTATTTTCATTATTTTCATTTTTATTATAATCTTTATGCATAACTGTCACCCCTGTTCTTTGTTATATAAATTAGAAGTTGTAGGGCTGAAAGACCGTGGGGCTTTGCCCCACCACCCCACTAGCTTTCAGCACTTTTGCTACGCAAAAG
>CABVAP010000238.1 GCA_902496345.1 uncultured Eubacteriales bacterium | reverse complement strand
CATCATTTTCTGAATTTAAAAACCTTTCCCCACAACATTCACAAACAAAAGTTTCATCATCAAGACAATCCTCACAATAGCAATTTTCATTAAAAACATAAACTTCATCTTCTGATAAATTTTCGCCACAAACAACACAACGAAATACATCTTCGTTTTCTTCTACTGCATCAACATTTTTAATACATTTTTCACACATAGTAAAACCTCCAAACTATAGTAAAATCAATATTCTTCTGCAAGCAACATAGTACAATGAGTTTCATCATCAATTACAAAAATTTTGTTTTCAACAACCTTATCAACATCAAGTGGAATAGCTATTTCCTTTTGGTATATTTATGCAAAAATTTTTCAAACGGTCAAAAATCTAATTTTTGTTATTATAATACAAAAAAGGACAGCATAAAAATCAATTCATTAATTTTTCATAAATTGATGCTAAAAAAAGTTTTTCTTGAAGATATGCTTAATAAATTTGAAGAAAATTCAAATATTATTGTTGAAACGCAATTAAAATGGTTAGGTGTTGATGTAACAAACCCGAAATTTTTAAAATATACGCAAAAAGAAATTGAATTAATTAACGAATTGGAAAAAAGAAAAGGTAAACTTATTTTTGAAACAGAAATAAATGAATACTTAACAGAGATAAAATATTTGTTAAATTGTTATCTTGGTGCTGATTCTACTGAGGTAAAATCTCGAGAAAACAACAAATATACAAGTAAGAGAGCAAACAACAGATTTGCAAAATATAATATACCGTTTAAATTTGAAAAAATAGATAAAAATTTAGTTTTAGTAGAACTTTCATAAATTGTAAAACTAAAACAATATAATTATATATTATAAAATAGATACTATTAGAATATAAGAAATTGAAAGGGGGTGGTTTTATGGGTCATTGTGATGATTTACAACTTGCTAATATATTGAAAATAGCTGTCCAGAATGGTATAATCAATCTTGACAGTATCAAAAGCGATTTAGAAAAAATGAACAAAGAAAAAATTGTTAATCAATTTCATAAATATACAATTTCAGAAAGAACAAGCAAAAACGGTAAATATGAATATAGGTATTGGTTTACATATGTTCCTGATGAAAAAGCTAAAAGTAAACGAAAACTTTTAAAAAGAAATTCAAGAGAGGCTTTAATTGATGCACTTGTTAAGTATTATAACGGAACTTCAGAAGATGAAAATAAAGATATAATTACTTTTAAAACAGAATATGACAGTTGGCTTGAATTTAAGAAAAAACTTGTGTCTGTAAATACAATTCGCAGATATAAGACAGATTATACAAGATTTTTTGAAAAATCTGAATTTATACGAAAAAATATACAAGACATTACAACTGATGATATTGTTACATTTCTTTCTGAAAATGTTAAATCTAAAAAACTTGATATTAAAGCATTTGTAACACTAAATGGTTATGTTAGAGAAGTTATTGAGTTTGCCTTCAATAAAAAACACATTGACAGTGACCCATATAGTCATATATCTAGTAAATTAAAACTCGTAAAAAAACAATGTGTTAAGAAAGTCCCTAAAATGGTTGAAGAAAGAACTATATCTGATAAAGAGGTTAAAATTTTATTACAAGAGCTTAACAAGAGTTATAAAAATAAGCCTGAGTATATAACAGCTTATGCTGTTGAATTTGCTATTTATACCGGTTGTCGAGTAGGTGAAATTGCTGCTTTGCGTTGGAGTGATATTTATGAAGATAAGATTATTATAAAACACTCTGAAAAAGCATTACGAGGCGATAATGGTATTACATATTCGATAGAAAGCACTAAAACTGGAAAAATAAGAACTATTTCTCTTGTTAATGCAGTAAAGAAATTATTAAACCGAGTTAAAAAAGCTGAACTTGCTATTGGCTCATTCGGTGAATTTGTTTTTAGTGACAAAAAAGGAAGAATTAAAGCAGCTCGTATATCTGATTGTATACAAAATAAAAGTGTTGCTGCTGGTATAGACAAAAAAAGTATAAACGATTGTCGAAGAACCGTTAATTCAAAATTGAAAAGTTTTGGTCTTGATGATGAATCTGCCGCAGCTATGCTTGGGCATACTACAAAAGTAAACCTAAGTTATTATAGTTATGATGTGTCTGATTTGGATAAAAAGTATGAATACCTAAACAAAGTTTGTTCTGAAATAAGTCAATAATTATTGGGGAATTTTGAATTTTGGTATTCATTGGTATTCAAACAAAAAAATAGTAGTAAAAATCAAAAACTTGATTTTTACTACTATTTTAAAGTCAAAAACTAATGCGGGTGGGGGGACTTGAACCCCCACGAGGTTGCCCCCGGCAGATTTTGAGTCTGCTGCGTCTGCCATTCCGCCACACCCGCGAACATAAAGCATCATACATCTGACTATACTATGATAACACCAATATCAAAAAAAGTCAAGAATTTTTTGCTAAATTTAAAAGGTGTTAAAGTGTCAATGATTGGTTACACTTTTTTTCTGTCAAGGGTAAGGTGGAGA
>CABVAP010000237.1 GCA_902496345.1 uncultured Eubacteriales bacterium | reverse complement strand
TCGAAACCCCCCAGGTTTTTGGGTACTTTTTGCAATCAGGTCAGCACTTTTGCTTTGCAAAAGCCGGCTTACGCCGTCCGGATTTCTTTCCGGTGCCAAGTACCACGCCGTAGGCAAATAAATAGATTTCCGATGTAATCGGATTATAAGCCAAAGACTAAAACCACCACAAAACTGGTTTTTAAAATCTTTTTTACTTAAAAAGGTTTACCCCTACAACTTCTTATTTATTTTTATCTGAAAATTTGTTTTTTATACCTTCAAACACCCATAAAATAGTTGATAAGCTGTTAAGAGAAACTAAAATTTTGTCTGTCAAATCAGCTTTGCCCTTTTTCTTTATAATCAAAATATTTGTGATTAAAGATAAAAAATTTAATGTAGGCAAAATCCAATTAAATAATACGTCTTTAAAAAAAGAATCGTAGCTAGTATATTCTTGAGTTTCACAATTTACATCGTTTTCAATTTGTTTTTTCATAAAAATACCTCCACTTCAATTTTTATTTTTTATAATTTTCGTCAGTTAAAAGATTACCACTTGCTATTGCCATTCTAGCAAGATAGTCACAACGTTCGTTTTCAACGTTGTCAGCGTGACCTTTGACCCAAATAAAATTAACATTATGTTTATTTAAAAGCTCTAACATAATCTCCCATAAATCAATGTTAGATGCCATATCAGTTTTATTTCTTTTCCAATTGTTTTTCTTCCATTTTTCGACCCAACCTTTTGTTATTGCATCGATAACATATTTTGAATCACTGTAAAGAGTAACATTGCAAGGCTCTTTTAGTGCTTCAAGACTTTTTATAACGGCAAGCATTTCCATACGATTGTTAGTAGTTAATTTGTAACCTTGTGATAGTTCTTTTCGTTTTCCATTATAAAGAAGAACAATCCCATATCCGCCTGAGCCAGGGTTTCCAGAACAAGCACCATCAGTGTAAATATCAATGTTTTTCAAGCAAGTACCTCCTATTTTTTAAATCCAAAAAATTTTAATTTCCAAGTATGTAGCAAATGAGTATAAAGCAACAAACCTATTCCACCGGCAATAGTTTCGGAAATAGGAAAAGCAAGCCAAGAATAGTCAAGGTCAATTAAAGAAAGCCCCCAAAATATAGGAATTAAGCAAAAAATCTGTCGTATAAGAGATAATAGCAAACTTGTTTTTCCGTAACCAATTGCTTGAAAAAATACTGGCATAATAAGAGAAAAAATAGCCGGAAAGAAACAAGTTCCGATAATAGGAAATGCAATTTTTCCTATTTCAAAAACCTCGTTGCTACTTGAGAAAATACCTATTACTTCTTTAGGGAAGAATACAAACATAATTATTCCAATAATCATAAAACTTGCTGAAATAATAAAAGCGTCTTTCATTGTTTCCCTACATCTCTCAAAATTTCCTTTTGCATAGTTATAACTAAGCAAAGGAACGACACAAGTTTGAAGCCCAAACAACGGAATAAAGAAAAAGCTTTGCATTTTATAATAAAGTCCAAGTACTGTAACGGCTGAGTCAGAAAAACCAGCAAGGATAAGATTTAGGGCAATTATATATATAGTAAACAAAGCTTGCATTAAAATAGAAGGGTATCCATAAAAATAGATTTTCTTTATGTAATGCAACATATCGCGAATTTTTGGAGGTATTCTATATCCCTTAATTCCAGTAATAATAGCTGCAACTATCTGACCACAAATAGTTGCATAAGCTGCACCGGCAACACCCATTTCGGGTATGATTCCAGCACCAAAAATAAAAATAGGGTCAAGAATTATATTAGTCGCAGCACCTACAATTTGTGCAATAATAGGCAACTTCATATTACCTTGTGCCTGATGAACTTTCGACCAGTTTCCCTCTAAAAAAGCCCCGATACTTCCAACACAAACGATTTTTCCATAAACAATAGCATCATTAATGGCATCAGGAGATTTTGCTGATATATTAACATAAGGTGTCATAATAAAATATGCAACCACTGCAAAAACAAACCAACCAATAACAGCAAGTACCATACCAGCCCCAGCTGTATAATTAGCTTCATCATCTTTACCGCGGGCGAACTTACGAGCCATATATGTATTAACACCTACACCCATACCAACTGACAAAGCTACAATAATTAACTGCACAGGATATACAACAGACAGAGCAGTCAAGGCATTATCCGAATACTTTCCTACAAAGAAGCTATCAACGATATTATAAAGTGCCTGGATTAACTGTGCAAGCATAACAGGTGGTGCTATTTTCAACAGTATTTTTGAAATTTTTTCAACACCAAAGAAATCGTTTTCTGATGTGATATTTTTTCCCATAACTACTCAACTTTCTTTCATATTATTAAATTAGAAGTTGTAGGGCTAAACTTTTTTGTTAAAAAGATTTTAAAAAACTAGTTTTGTGGTGGTTTTAGTTTTTGATTTATAATCCGATTTTATCGGAAATCTATTTATTTGCCTACGGCGTGGTACTTTTTGATTGCAAAAAGTACCCAAAAACCTGGGGGGTTTCGA
>CABVAP010000236.1 GCA_902496345.1 uncultured Eubacteriales bacterium | reverse complement strand
GCATATAATTGTTCTTTGTCTTCACCGGAATGAGCGTACATACCAACCATAGCACCTGTAAATCGTTTACCTTTTCTAAGTCCTTCATCACATAAATAATAAACGTTGTCAAGTTTTCCGGCATTTATATAATTTTCTCCGTCAAAACTTACAAAAAATTCTCTTTCAATTCCTTTTGTAACGATTTTAAATAAAACGTACTCTGTATTTTCTTTAACATCTATAGGTTTCTGAACGATTACATCATCACCTATTTTTTCAGAAACTTGAACGAAAAGTTTATTATCATCACCACAGAATACACCAAATTTTAAATATGTATTTTCATCATAATAACAAGTAAGACCGGCATCTTGACCGACTAATAATTTAGGCATTTCCATTTTAGCTTCAACAGTAAAATTAAATGCTGTCTGACGTCTAAGTAAGATATTTTTAGAATACATAGAATCAAGGTCTTTTTTACTACCCTTTAAAGTTATTTTTGAATTTTCAATAGTATAACCGTCTTTTTCAGGAGTTCTAGGGAAAGTCCAAATGCTAAATAAATCATCTTCAGTAAAATCAATTCTATCATTTTCTTTCCAAATTGTTTCAGGTAAGTTTGGTTTTATTTGTAAAGTAGACGGACCGTTAAGTTGATTAACAATAGGCCAACCGTCAGCAGTCCAGGTAATAGGGTCAAGAGCGGTTTCTCTACCTAAAATACTACAACTTTCACCATTTTTTCCTGTAATTTTTCTACCACATAAATAAACCATATACCACTCACCGTTTTGAGTTAAAACAGGTTTACCGTGACCACATCGTTGAATTATAGCATTTTCGTCTGTCTGTCGCATAATAGGATTATAAGGACAAGGCTCATAGTTTCCTTTAAGTTCTTTACTTCTAGCAACAGAAATTCTGTGACCTATGCCGGTACCACCCTCTGCCTGAAATAAATAGTAATAACCGTCTTTTTTTAATATATGAGGACCCTCTGGAGCTCTTTTGTTATCTCCATAATAGAGCATTTCAGCTTCAGAAATTTGTTTTGTAGCGTCTTGATTAAGTTCAAAAATTCTAGCACCCCTGTTTAATAACATATATCTTCTTCCGTCTTCGTCAGTAAAGATAGATGGGTCGATACCGTCTTCATCAATAATTGCGGGTTTGCTATAAGGTCCTTCCGGTTTGTCTGAACTTACTACAATCTGTTTTCTGTAAACATTTCCGTCATCATTTAATCTGTATGTAGCTGTAATATAAAATTTTCCATTATTGTAGGAAATATCAGGTGCCCAATAACCTCTTCCTCCCTCAAGTTCGTCAATCATAGCCCATTCAGGATTAGTTATAGCATAACCAATAATATGCCAATGAACAAGGTCAGTAGAATGAGAAACTGGAATACAAGGGAAATATATAAAAGAAGAATTTACCATATAGTAGTCATTTTCAACACGTACGATAGATGGGTCAGGATAAAATCCGGTACGAATAGGATTGTGATACATACGGTCTAAAGGTGCTCCAACAACGCTCTCAAAATATTTTACCAATTCAACATTTTTGTCATTTGTTGCAATTTCATAAGGAGTAAGAAGAGCATTATCCCCAGACGTTGGAGACATACCTATTTTTTCAACAAGATATTTACATACTTCAACGCTTCCTGACATAGCTCCATAGTGGAGTATATTTTTATTATCCTTATCTGCGATATTCATACTTGCCCTTGAGTATTCGGCAATATATTTTACGATTTTAAGATTACCTGTTTTTGCTGCCAAAAATGACATAAGAATGCCATTTTCATCAACTTCATCAATAAGGTTAGGTGTATCTTCCAAAAGTTCTTTTATTAAATCAAAGTTTTCATCTAAAATTGCTTTTTGTATTTGTTTCATAACGAAAAAAAGACCCCTTTCATAAATAAATATTTACGTTTAATATATCAAATTCTTATATAGTTATTTTACAACTTGTATGTTAAAACGACAAGTTGTATTTTTGACAAAAAAACTGATATATGTAAAATATGTACTAAAATATTTTTTACAAAAAAAATATTTTCTAATATTTTTATCATTTACAAATTGTTTATTCCGTGCTACAATATACGTGTAGGATGAATCAAGGAAGTTTTGAATTTGTTTTACATCTAAAATTTGATTATCAGTTATTATTTGAATATACTCTCTCCCCTTGAAAAAAGTGTACGTTGTGCGTATGCTTTTTTCTTTTTTTATAAATTTCTCTAAAAAACATACATTGTTGAAAGATTTTTAGACAGACTACATTTATATGATAAAATAGGAGGGACACAACATTGCAAAAAGAAAATAAAAATAAGGATAAGAAGAAAAAAGATAAACCATTAACACCCGATGATATTTTAAAATTAGAAATAGCTGAAGAACTAGGCTTTTTAGATAAGATAAAAGAGAATGGTTGGAAATCTCTTACATCAAAAGAAAGTGGAAAAATCGGTGGCATTATGGCAAAAAGAAAAAAAGACAAAAACAAAATAAATTCATAAAATGATGTGACCCCAAAAAGTTAGACTTATTAGCGTAGTAGTTTAAATAGCTACTAC
>CABVAP010000235.1 GCA_902496345.1 uncultured Eubacteriales bacterium | reverse complement strand
AGCTCTAAATATGTGCTAAAAATCAGTTATTATTTATAAGTTAGTGCATATGGGGGTGTCCCCTGCTCGTTTGTGGGGGTCTGGGGGGAATTCGAAACCCCCCAGGTTTTTGGGTACTTTTTGCAGTCAAAAAGTACCACGCCGTAGGCAAATAAATAGATTTCCGATAAAATCGAATTATAAACCCAAAACTAAAACCACCACAAAACTAGTTCTTAAAATCTTTTTACTTAAAAAGGTTCACCCCTACAAACCCCAATTTGTATTTATGTTCTTGCAAACACCAACCCCTCAAAAATTAACCCTGCTGCAAACCACGCAGGGGCATAATCAAGTCTAATTAACCCATTAATATTAAATCGTGCATCGCTATAGTTCCAAGGACATACCCCAATCTTTGTTAATATAAGTCCAAAGAAATATTCGGCTGCAAAAATGAAAAACGCATATATCCCTCCTCGCATATAAATGGGTAAATCAAACATTACATCATACAACGGTTTAAGTAAAATTGCCATTCCATAAATAGGAAACATAATTATGGAAGTAGTTGATACCATTTTGAAATCACCATTTATAAGCGACCATACACCTGTCCAAACTATCTCCATAATCCAACCGATAATTCCACATAAAAAAAATCCTCTTATCATACTTATTATTATTGTTTGATTGTTCCGATAGTATACAACTATTTTTTTTAAATTAATTATTTATTTACTTTGCATATATTGATTATTGTTTCTGCTGATTTTAACATAGATTCCAACGGAAGATATTCATACGGTCCGTGGAAGTTATGACCTCCTGCAAATATATTTGGGCAAGGTAAACCATTGAATGACAAATGTGCTCCGTCAGTTCCCCCCCTTACGGCTACAATCTTTGGCTCGATATTTGCCTCTTCCATAGCCTTTTTCGCTATCTCTACTATTTCCATTTTATCTTTTAATACTTCGTACATATTTTGATATTCATTATATAGGTTCAGCTCTATTATATCGCCATATTTTGCCTTTATTTGCTCTGTAACCTCTTTAATCTTGTTTTTACGGCTCTCGAACTCTGTTTTGTCAAAATCACGTATTATATAGTTTAAAATGGTTTTTTCAACGTTTCCAGTTATTTCTGTTAAATGATAAAAGCCTTCTCTATCTTCTGTTTTTGCTGGAATTTCATCGTCTGGAAGCATAGACGCAAATTCTACACCAATTAAT
This sequence comes from uncultured Eubacteriales bacterium, assembly GCA_902496345.1. GTDB lineage: Bacteria > Bacillota > Clostridia > Lachnospirales > CAG-274 > MGBC114079. The sequence goes on along the minus strand of CABVAP010000235.1, from coordinate 1,373 downwards.
GCTGAATTTATCATAATGCCTTTTGCACTTCCTGGGTGAACGTTTTTGCCTGTTATCGTGATTATTGCCCTCGCTGCATTAAATGTTTCATAGTTTAATTCGCCTATTTCACCACCATCTATCGTGTAAGCATAATCACAACCAAATTTATCTACAGAAAAATATTCGGTCCCTTTTCCTATCTCCTCGTCTGGCGTAAATGCTACTTTTATCCTTTTATGCTCAATAGTTGGGTTATCGTTGAAATATTTCATTGCTGTTAAAATCGCACATATCCCTGCTTTATCATCTGCCCCTAACAATGTTGTTCCGTTAGATGTTATTATCGTTTTGCCCTTATAGTTATTTAGTGACGGAAATTCCTTTGGTGAAATGGTTATACCTTTTAAATTTATATCGGTGCAATCATAATTTTCGTGTATAACTGCCTCTATATCTTTGCCAGAACAGTCTGGGCTTGTATCTATATGTGCAATAAGCCCTATCGTTTCTTCTCCCTTTGGATTTCCTAATTCACCTATTACATAGCCATATTTATCTTGACTGATATTTATAAGCCCTACAGCCTTCATCTCATTAATTAGATATTTACCAAATGATAGTTGTGTTTCTGTTGACGGATATGTCTTTGACATATCATTTGATGTCGTTTCTTTTGAAATTAATCTTTTGAATGTTTCTAATGAATATTGTTTGTAATTTTCCATTTTGTTTATTCCTCCTTTATTATTTTTATGATACTATAATATAATGAATATTAAACTTTATCTATATATTTTTTGATTTTTTTTATAAAAAATGATTTTGATGAGTAATATTTGATATTTTTTTGTTGTTATAAATATGATAAATTCAAGGTTTTTTTGGAAGTTCTAAAAAAAATAAATTTTTTTTGAAAAAAGTGTTGACAAAGTGGTAGTATGTGTGTATAATAATATTTGTTCGTGAGGGAAAACAAAAACACTTACGAATAACATATAAGATATGGAGAGGTGTCCGAGTGGTTTAAGGAGCTGGTCTTGAAAACCAGTGACTCCGCAAGGGGCCGTGGGTTCGAATCCCACCCTCTCCGTTATTTTTTTGCTCTGAAAACGAAGAACACTTTGGAGAAGTACCCAAGTGGTTGAAGGGGCTCCCCTGGAAAGGGAGTAGATCGTTCGCGCGGTGCGAGGGTTCAAATCCCTCCTTCTCCGTTTTTGTAGTAAAAGAATGATTTGAAAAACTTTTGAAAAAAGTTGAAAAAGTTCTTGACAAGCTAAAAGATTTGTGATAAGATAATCTGGTCGCTGTTGAGGCGAAAAGTTAAGAATTAAAAAAGTTTTTAAAAACTAAAAAAGTTCTTGACAAACAAAAATGATTATGATAAAATAATC
>CABVAP010000234.1 GCA_902496345.1 uncultured Eubacteriales bacterium | reverse complement strand
ATAGATTAAAAAAATAATAAATATTGCAAGTTTATTACTAAATTAGATTCACGTGTTTTAATTTGTACTAAATCTTGACATAGGACCATATATAGCTTATAATATACTTAGAATATATTTTAAAAATACATTTTATACTCCTTTTACAGTTTGATATTTTACTTATAACAAAAAGCAATAACCTAGGTAAATTAGTTTTTCAAAAAATCAAGCTGGATTTTGTGATGTGATTTTTATGATATATTCAAGTACTTATTAAACGAGAGGAGAATTTATTTAATGAGAAAAATTATTTGTATATTATTGACAATGGTTCTTTTGGTCGGTAATTTCACTGTTTTGCAAGCTGCAAGGACTTATCCAAATCCAAATCTTGACATTTCCAACAGACCAAATGATAATATGAGAGCAGACGAATTTATCGCACTTATATCTCATATTTCTTATTGGTCAAAAGGAGTTTCTGGAAACTACACAAAAGACAAAAGTGGCCAAACTCCTATAGCTTGGGCAGCTCCGTATGTTCAGTCAGAAGTTAATAAAAAAGTTATTCAGCCAGATAGATTTAATTATTCTGACCCAGCTACGGTTGCCTTTGCAGCAAGGTATCTTTCCAATGCAAGAGGGTTATATCATTGGGATTTCGTTAACAGATATAAAGTTGCCGGAACAGAGGGACTATCAGCAGAAGACAAAATGTATCTTAACGTTGCTTTTGACAATGGACTTATCAAATATTATGACGGTATTAATGCTAAAACTGTTTTCAAAAGAAAAGACGTTGCTAATATGCTTTTAGATAAACCATTTAAAAAAGTTTCCGAAAGACCGTTAAATTCAGATGGTTCTATGAAAAATTTACACGTGTTCTTTGAAAACAATATTAACGATATGGACTTTGAACTTGAAATGCTTAAAAAATATTCAAACTCTATAACACAAGTGTCATTCTTTGGCGTAAGGACTACTGATTCATCAGGTGTTCCGTCAATAACATTTGATAAACCACAACAAATAGAGGCTATGAAGTATTGTCAAGAAAATGGTATTCAAGCATTCTTAGTACTTGACAATTATAACTTCTTTGCCGAAGGTGGTGGGTATAATGTTTATGATAAAAATTCCGTATATTCTATGATTGATAATGCCGATGCAACTATTTCTTCTGTTCTTAAAACTCTTGATGAATATGATTTAGACGGTATTAATGTTACTTTTGATATGTACGGTGGAAAAGAATATCGCGATAAATTTTCTGATTTTATGAAAAAATTTGGAATAGGTCTTAAAAAACGTGATAAAATGCTTATGGTTTCTGTCGGTGGTTATATAAAAGATGACGAACAGCTTAATTCATTTTATGACTATAACGCATTAGGAGAGTATTGCGATTTTGTACATATCATTTTATATGATGAAAATTCAGCAAACGCTTATAACACAGGTAAAATTAAAGAACCGGGATGTAATAGTAGTTTTGTTCATATAGACAGAGTTCTTAAATATGCGTCTTATTGTATTCCTAACGAAAAAATATTGTTAGGTACTCAAAGTTACGCTATCGTTTTTGATAAAAATAAAGGTGTTGCGTCAAATGTCAATTTTGATATTTCTTGGCTTTCTTCCCCTAGCCTTATTTATAATGAAGAAGAAGCAAGTGGACATATTGACAGAGATGGCAAAACAATTTACTTTGAAACAGAAGCTGGTATGAAAAAAAGAATCCTTGAAGTTTATGACCTTGGTCTTGGTGGATTATCAAGTTATTCACTTGTTTCAGAATTTAGCCCTATTTTCACTTTGCTTAATTCTGAGTGTAATCAAAGAGCCGAAATCATTTCTGCAATGCGTAAAAAATTAGTTCCTAATAGATACTACACTTCATATTCTGACGGCATTAAGAGAGATGAATTTTGTGATTTCATTGTTAAATTCATCGAAGCAAAATCAAATAAGGATATTCAAACATATTTAAATGATAACAACATTACTGTTAATACAGATAAATTTACAGATACATCAAGCTATAACGTCGCTGTTGCAAATGCTCTTGGCATTGTCAACGGACGTACAGAGGATACATTCGGGCTTGAAGTAATTAAAAGACAAGAGGCAGCTGCTATGCTTTCTAAACTTGCTAGTTTGTTTGGTGCCGAACAGGGTGAAAAACTCCAGTTTAATGATACTGACGATTTAGCTGGTTGGGCAAAAGACGGTATATCATTTACATCAAGTCTTGTTGACAAAACTAACTCAAACAGAGTTATGAACGGTGTCGGAAACGATAATTTTGCTCCTTATGGTGTTTACACAAGAGCCCAGACTATGATGACTATGGTAAGACTTTTCAACGCACTTTAAAAATTGATTTAACTAAAAAACATATAAAAATAAAAGCTATATGAATATTGATGTGACCCCAAAAAGTAGCTATTTAAACTACTACGCTAATAAGTCTAACTTTTTGGGGTCACATCATTTAACACACTTTTATTATTTTTTTATCAAGACATAACTTAGCAAAAAATCAACCAAACTAATTATATACAAATTGGGGTTTGTAGGGGTAAACCTTTTTAAGTAAAAAGATTTAAAAAACTAGTTT
>CABVAP010000233.1 GCA_902496345.1 uncultured Eubacteriales bacterium | reverse complement strand
ATATATTGATTATACAATATGTAGATTGAATAAACAATATATATATTAAAATTTGTGCAAGTTTTTAACAATATTTATATTGAAAATACAATATAAATATTGTATAATATAAAATATCAAAGGAAAGTGGGGCATGCTTGCTGAGAAAGGAGGACTAAAAATGGATGAATTAAAAATGTTTGATATTGTATATGCTGACTTTTCAAATAATAAAGTTGGCTCAGAACAATCAGGGGTTCACCCATATGTTATTGTTCAAAATAATATTGGTAACAAATATTGTCCTACTGTTATAGGTATGTCGCTTACGAGTGTTTTAAAGAAAGAATACATGCCTACACATTGTATTATACATAAGACAAAAGAAAATGGTCTTAAACACGATTCAATGTTATTAGGTGAAACATTGACACAAATAAGTAAAGAAAGAATTATAAATAAGATAGGTTTCATTGCTGATAACGAAACACAAAATGATATTTTGAATGTTTACATTGCAAATGTAACAGGTAAGAAACGATATGGTTCTGTATGGACTAAAATTATTAATATGATTTTCAAATTGGTTAAGGAGTGTGAAAATACTAATGCAGCTTAAATTTATAACCAAAGAAGAAGCCCATAAATTAATTGAAGAAATACCAGGAGAGAAGGTTTTAATATTAACTTATAATTGTTCTATTGGAATTTCTGATTGTGGAAAATATATTAAAAAGAAAAAAAGTAAAAAAATTGTCGATAAGGCAAAGTCGATAGTTTTAGCAAAAAATAAACCTGTTACAACGCTAAATTTGCACGATAGACTTTTTAATGATTTTGGGGAATACAATAGAGAGGGTATTGTTAGAACAATTATGTTACCAAAATTAGAATAAATAATTTTAGAATAAATAATTTAAACAAAGACAGCTCATAAATAAGGCTGTCTTTTTAAATAATTAATTTTGATTATACATTGTGATAAATTCTGAAAAATTATCAAAAACTTTTTTCTCTAAATTAGAGATGAAAAATTTGTTCCTTTTGATAACTACTTGTAAACGTGCTGTTCTTTGTTCAGCAACATTTAATGGAATATCACAATATTTTGAAATCTCTTGAGGAGTGATAATATTGCACTCCTTTAGAATACATAGTGGGGCGAGTAATCTGATACATAAAGCATTAACAAATTCTTTGGTATCAGGCAATCCATAAATAACTAAAATCTTTTTGGTAACAATTGTTGCATTGTTATATCGAGTATTAGAATAATTTAATACATCTTGAAGATTGTAAAGTTTAGCGATAGGGGTAATGTCTATTGGCAATTTACTTGCATTGCTATTAAGCAAAATATTCCACGCAAGTTCTCGTATAGTAATATATTCTTGTTTTGTCATAAATAAAATAATGCTCCTTAAACATATTTTTAATAGTATGTCTAAAAGAGCATTATTTTATTATAAATTCTGATTGGAAATAACTTTAATTATATCATTATCAAAAGCGGTTTTGATATGATTTTGTTTCCATTTTAAATACTTGTCCCATCTGTATATAGATGCTTGAACTGATAACCCAAATGTTTTTTGAATATCAATTGGAGAATTAATATTCAAAGTTTTAAACAGTTGGAAAGGAGCTAAGAATGTCGCTGTGAAATAATCGGCTTCTTGTTCGAGTAAGACATTTACAGATGAGGCAATGCTATTATCTGCAATCATATTTTCTTTAATCAATAAGAAATGTGCAGAAAGAATATGTCCAATTTCGTGAGCAAGAGTCCATAATATTCTACCTTCAACATTATTGTTATCTGGCAGATCATTATATAAAATTAAATATCTATCATTAATTTTATCGTAGTGCGTACAACCAGATTTACTATCACAAAATAAAATCACTTCCTGTAAGGTGCAATTATGAATCTTCATAAAATGGCTATAGCTTAATACTTTACAATTTGGATATTGATTAATAACATTAATAAGCTTATTTATGGTGATGGGAAATTTTAGAATATTATGTTTTTTATAAAAAGAAAGTATTTTGTTGTTAATAAAATTGTATCGAATTGGAGAATTACTTATTGTCATCATCTCCCTTGTTATTGTCAAAAGCATAATCAAATGTAACTCTTAACATATCCATCATACGGCTTTTGTCTTTTTCTGTCATATTTTGTCTTGCTCGTTGAATAGTAATTATATCAAGATCGTCGGTTTGTGTTTCTGTACGACCTAATAATAAATCAATAGATACATTAAAATAATCAGCTATTTTCGTTAAAATTTCGCCAGTGGGAATAACTCCGTTTTTCCATCGAGCGATGGCTGACGTGCTGATATTTAATTTATTTAGTAAGGTAGTGATTTTTATATTGTTACCCTCACACAATTTTGTTAAATTTTCATAAAACATTAAATCCACCCCTTTTAAAATTTATAAATAATAGATAAATTTGCTTTTTAAAGCATAAATACGCTTGAAAAATGCTTTAAAAAGCGTTAATATATATTCATAATAATTATATCATATTAATTTAAAAAATGCAAGAAAGGTTGTGCTTATATCACGGAAATCAATTTTCATATACAACTTTTAATAAATTTGTACAGCTTATTAAAC
>CABVAP010000232.1 GCA_902496345.1 uncultured Eubacteriales bacterium | reverse complement strand
AAAAACCGACCTCCCAATCGTTAGATTTTTGGTCTAACTTTTGGGGGTCGGTTCATACTTTCATTAATATTCTAAATTTTAAAAATTTTTTCCCCTACCCTAGTTTATAAAAATCATATATTTTTGCAATTACTAACCGGCTAAATATTTTATTAGCAACAAAAAAGGTCTATCATAATGATAGACCCTTTCTTTATTCGTAAGATTAACCTAAAATAATCAAATTATTTTAAAGTAACTTTAGCTCCAACTTCTTCAAGTTTAGCTTTGCAGTTTTCAGCATCGTCTTTAGAAACGTTTTCTTTAACGATTTTAGGAGCACCGTCAACGATTTCTTTAGCTTCTTTAAGACCAAGACCAGTAACTTCACGAACTACTTTGATAACTTTGATTTTTTCAGCGCCAACTTCTGTTAATTCAACGTTGAATTCAGTTTTTTCTTCGCCAGCAGCTTCTCCACCAGCAGCAGCAGCTACAACCATACCAGCAGCAGCAGATACGCCAAATTCTTCTTCAGCAGCTTTAACTAAATCGTTAAGTTCTAAAACAGAAAGTTCTTTAACAGCTGCAATAATTTCTTCGATTGATAATTTTGCCATTTTAATATCCTCCAATAATTTTTTATTTTGTAATTCAGAATTTTAATTCAATATTGCAAAACCTCGAAAGAGGTCAAATGGGAAAGAAAACAACCAATTAAGCTTGTTCTTCTTGTTTTTCTGCAATAGCTTTGATAACTCTTGCGAAAGAACCCATAGGTGATTTGAAACTTCCAAGAAGTTTTGAGAGAAGAACTTCTCTTGAAGGGATGTCTGCAACAACTTCCATACCTTTAGCATCGTAACAAGTACCTTCAATAACACCAGCTTTAAATTCAAGATTTTTAGCATCTTTTTTGAATTTGCTAATGATACCAGCAGCAACAGTAGGGTCTTCATAGCAGATTGCGATAGCACTAGGGCCTTTGAAATAATCTTTAAGACCTTCGAACTGAGTTCCTTCAACAGCAAAGTTCATCATAGTGTTTTTGTAAACTTTGTAATCAACACCAGCTTCTCTTAATGTTTTTCTAAGTTTAGTATCTTCTTCAACAGTAAGACCTCTAGCGTCAACTAAAACAGCAGAAGTAGCTTTTTCAAGCTTTTCTTTGATAGCGTCTACAATAACCTTCTTTTCTTCAACTTTAGCCATTATTACACCTCCTATATTATTTTAAAAGCCGTATTCGTATAAAAAAACCTCTCACGCTAGTAGCCGAGAGAGGTTGAAAATTCAAACGATAAATCCTCGGCAGGTAAGCAAAAGCCTTTACGTATAAACACCTGCTGTCTACGGCACTTATGATAGTATACAATAACATTTAAAACTTGTCAAGTACTTTTTTAAAATTTTTATGCTAAATTTTCTTGTTGTTCTTGAGATGCAAGTTTTGCAAATTCAGCCTTAGCATTTTTTTGTCTGTCAAATTGTTCAGCCATCATAACAACTTTGTGTATATCGATAATCATAACAAGATTATCTTGTTCATCTCTTGAGATGTCACTAACAAAATCAGGCAAATTAATATTTCTGGCCTCTGTACTTTCTTCAAGAACTTCAAGAGGTTCAATTCCGATAACTTCATCAATAGTAAATGCAGCGGAGATTGTTTTCTCATTTATGCTTATAAACATTTCTCTTATTGAGTTAACATAGTTTTTCTTAGCCTCATCAAGGAAAGATATAATTTCTTGCATATATTCGCCATAGATAAGATTAAGTATTTCATCAAGCTTTTGTTCCAAATCCGGTTCATTTTTAGAAATAAGCGAATTTGCACTATTAATAAGATTAAAAACCTCCTGATGAGGTTCATAGATTTTCTGAAAAATAAAATTAACCGTTGAATATTTAGATTTATTATTTTCGTACCACGAATCAAAATCCCATTTATCAGACTTTTCAGAAACTATAGTTTTTTCTTTTAGCTTAACATTTTTAGCAAAAAGCTCTTTAAGTTCATCATAATCATTTTTTCTTTTTTCAATTTTCTCTAAAAAGTAATTAGCCTCTTCAAATATATTTTCAAACTCAAAAATCCTACGCATATTAAGCAGGGTAACTATCTCATTATTGAACTTAAATATGCCACTAACGTATTCACTAGCTCCAGAAATTTCAATAAGTTCTTTTTTTGGTACAACACCGATATATTTCACAAAACTACAGTCAATAGCATACAAATTTTCTTTAATTTTAAACTTTAACCATAACCCTTTAGTGTTCACAAAACCACCTCCGAACAAAAATCAAGTTATAAAAATCAAGCAATCAATTAACACCATATATTATATAATAGAAGCTGCAAAAAATCAACAGCAATATCTCCCCACTCTAACCGTTTTACAAATTGGGGTTTGTAGGGATAACCTTTTTAAGTAAAAAGATTTTAAAAACCAGTTTTGTGGTGGTTTCAGTTTTTGGTTTATAATTCGATTTTATCGGAAATCTATTTATTTGCCTACGGCGTGGCATTTTTTAAGTAAAAAGATTTAAAAGACTAGTTTTGTGGTGGTTTTAGTTTTTTGGTTTATAATCCGATTTAATTGGAAATCTATTTATTTGCCTACGGCGTGGTACTTTTTGATTGCAAAAAGTAC
>CABVAP010000231.1 GCA_902496345.1 uncultured Eubacteriales bacterium | reverse complement strand
AAGAGTCTTTTCTACTTAGCTACTTTGAAAGTGGAATTTAACTTTTCACTTCAGCTAATAACTAATGAAGAAATATAAGACTTACATAGCATTGATTAATTTGTTATAATATAATTATAATGCTATAATTAACCACAGTCAGCGATTACTATCTTTTCCAATTTATTAGATAATATGATTATCTTAATATATTCGAATCATCTTCCTTTTATGTCTATATATCATTCTTTTTTAGCTATAATGGCGTATCAATAAAAAAACTTATCAGACACATAATTTTTGGCTCCGAATATGCTCTAAATTTTAATAAATTTTATATCTAATTTTTGATTATCCGCATAAACACTATACATTCAAGCATTTTGAGGTATAGAAAAAAACTCATTTTACCACGAATTTACCACGATTGAATGAGCCTTGATATGACAGTAAAACCACTATGGGAGATAGCACAAATAACTGTGTATCTCCCAATTTTCTTTTATACAGTTGATTACTTCACTCGTATTTCAAATTTCAAGATTGCTTTCATCATATCTGTATAAACTTCTCCTTTTAGTTCTTCATCAACCTGCATAATGATTTTACCACTTTCACAGTGGTAAAACGGTCGCAAGCATAATTTAGAAATATAAGCGTCATAAAACTTCAAAATTTCTCTGATTGCCACCTCATCTCCGCTTGACGCTCTGCAAATCAATTCAAAAGAGGGATAGCCATAATCTTTGCTCATTCTTTTTACTTCCTTTCGCTTAAAAGCATTTTTAACTTCTTTAGTCCTCTACTTCTTCTGCTAAAAATAGCAGAACGTGATACATGGTACAATTCTGAAATTTCTCTGTCATTCATGCCTTGAAAATAACGTAATAAAATCGTACTACGCTGTTTTTTCGATAGCATATTTAAAGCTGTAGCGAGTTTTTCATCTGTTACACAAATCGTAAAATGAAAAACTTGAAACGATACATAATCATAAATGTATGTATCAACTGTTCCCTGTTCAAGCCGTTCTGTTTCTGACATTTCGCAAAACAGAACTTCATTTTTAGAGCGTTTCATAATCTGCTTTTTATGATATTTTACCCTGCCCTTAATGATAATCATCATCAAAGAATTAAACTGCAATCTGACAATATCCTTGAAAGAAGATGTATTCATAAGTTCACCCCCCCCCTTTCTGCAAAAACTGAAATATACAAACGGAATATTTCAATACGGAAAATAGAAATACCGTCTATACCTTTGGTTTCGTATCAGAAAAGAAAGTGTCTATGAAAAAAAGCCCGCACAAAACATATTGTTTTGCACGAGCCTTTATATTGAAAAATAAAAGTAAGATGTTTTAATTACTATTAGTATCTATCTTCTTTAACGCTTCTAAAGTTATATCTAAATTGTCTTTATGCCAATTTTCTAAAGTGATTCCAGCTTTTTTTGATGTCAAACTGCCAGAAGTTCGTAAATTGCTTAGCTCTTTTTGCTGTGTTGATAGTCGAATAATATCTGTATCTGTTGTAATTGAAATGATATAATTCAATAAATCTTCTGAAATCTCAATACTTTTAATTCGAGAATATGGAATTACTAAAAGTTCTTCTTTTTTTAACGTCATATTCAATGTCATAAGATTGAATGGTATTAACACAATTTCATGCTCACAAAGTTGTAGTACATAAAATTCCGAATTGAAAAATTCGAGAATCTTTGCACTCAAATTATGCGGAGCGTATTTTACAATAATACATTTGTTTTCAAGTGCTTTCAATCCAGCCTCATTTATAACCTTATAGACCTTTTTTTCTGTTGCCATAATACATTCCTCCTTGAGTTTTTATATTCGCCCTTATTTTATACTATTTCATTCTAAAAGTAAAGTATTTCTTACATTTAGAAGCAAAAAAATTCTTGCTCTCATTTAGATGAAAAACAAGAAATCTTTTATTTATTCAATTTTATTTAAAATTAAAATTGCAATAATCTCAATAAATATCATCGTATCATAAAGCCATTGGATTACATTGGCACAAAAAACATAACCTACTTCCAAAGTATCAGGCACCATTGCTCCAACTGCTTTTGCAAGTAAATTTGCCATAATTATAAAATAGATAAAGGCAATCGCACTAGCTTTTCCTTTAATTTTCCACCCACGTTCATCTCGATTTTGTTTTCGTACAAACATTACAATCAATATCAATGTAAGTGGCAAACTTGCCCATGCACCAATTATCAAAACAGTTTTACTGTTAAATACATTCCATAAAAATTCGTATAATGATAACACAGTCAATCCTCCCTAAAATCAAATAAATCTTCAATCGTTACATCAAACACTTTCGCAATACTGTATGCCAACAACATAGAGGGATTATAACGATTTCTCTCAAGCTGTATAATCGTTTGTCGTGATACGCCTACAAGGTCAGCGAGTTCCTGCTGGCTCATTCGTTTTGTCGCTCGGTAAACATGAATTTTGCTATCAAACGAATATTTATTTTTCTTTGCCACTCATACACCGCCTTTATCGTAATTTTCCATTTCCGATTATAACATATTTCTTACATTTTGTGTGGCTGTTTTTAATACCTTATGAGAAAATCGTGCAACTATCCCTTTTTCCCTCTTGATTACCCAACACAGAAAAGAAAAAGCCCTGTCAAGAGCTTTGCCACCATTGGTGGTGCTTTGCACTCTTGATCGGGCTTTTTGTTTGCTGTATC
>CABVAP010000230.1 GCA_902496345.1 uncultured Eubacteriales bacterium | reverse complement strand
CGATCTCGCCTGTTGCATCGTTTCCAATAGCTTCATTTGAGGTTATATATGACATATCTGTGTACTGTTCAGATGTTTTTTCGTTGTAATTTCCTGTACCAACTTGAGTTATATAGCTAATTTTATTGTGATGTCTTTTTGTTATAAGACAAATTTTTGCGTGAACTTTGTAATCACTTAATCCATAGATAACAGTGCAACCAGCATCTTCAAGTATTTTAGAATAATCAATGTTACTTTGTTCATCAAATCTAGCACGAAGCTCAAGAAGACAAAGAACCTCTTTTCCTCTCTCTGCTGCATAGGCAAGAGCCGAAACAACTTTACTGTGACTTGCAAGACGATATAATGAAATTTTTATTGAAATAACATCAGGGTTATCTGCTGCCTCATAAAGCAAATCGACAAATGTAGAAAAACTTTGAAAAGGAACATTAAATAATAAGTCTTTTTCTTCAATGTATTTCATAAGTTGCCCTTTGCCTGTATTAATACACTTAACAGCCTTATTTTCAGTAAATAAAAGTTTTTTATCATTAAGTTTAAGAGTTTTATATAGACTAAAACCAAAAGAGAAATCAAGTGGCAATTTTTCAGTAAAGAATATATTTTCCTCACAATGTAGCTTATCACATAAAAACTTTTTCATTTTTTCAGATAATTCGCTACAAGCTTGAACTCTAACAGGTGCAAGACTTCTCCTCTTTTTAAGCATAGTTTCCATAATTCCTCTAAAATCAACATCATTGTTTTCAGAGTCAGAGTCAAGAACAGCCTCGTCAATAGTAATATCTGCATTTCTGGTAACTCTCAGCTTGTGAACCTCTTTAACTTCATACTTTGAAAAAAGTTTTTTAACAAAAAATTTCACAATATCCGAAACAAAAGCAATTTTCTTTTTATTATCAATGTTAAAAGTAAAATATGAGTCTTTTATGCTTGTTGGTATAATTCCGATTCTATATTCATCGTGTTTCTCGTGCTTTTCGTGTTTTTCGTGTTTTTCGTGCCTTGTCTCAAGCATAGCAATAACATAAATTTCCTTATTTTTAAGGAAAGGAAATGGGTGATTTCTGTCAATAATTTGAGGAGAAAGCACAGGTGCAATTTCCTCTTCAAAATATTTTTCAATCATAAGTTGCTCAACCTTTGACAAATTTTCAAAATCAAGAATGTCAATATTTTCAGATTTTAAATCTTTGTGCAATTCTTTGTAACCCTTTTCAAGTAAAGGTGCCATAAGCTCAACTTTTTTATAAATTTCTTTAAGTTGTTTTTTGGTTCTCCAACCGGTTTTAGCATCAATTTTATCAGGAAAATTTTCAGCACTTTCTCTAAGAGAACCAACACGCACCATAAAAAACTCATCAAGGTTAGAAAAGTAAATTGACATAAATTTAAGTCTTTCAAAAAGGGGATTATCCTTATCAAAAGTTTCAAACAGAACACGTCTATTAAAGTCAATCCAGCTTAATTCTCTATCGATGAACAATTCTTTTTCAAAATTTTCTCCCATAAATAGCCCTCCCTTACACTTCCTTTAACAGTCTGAATTTTTTCAGCTCCGATATACTTGCAAATAGTTCTTAATATAATCAAGCCTGGTATTATTGTATATACTCTTTCAGGTATAACGTGACATATAAAGCTAATTCCCTTTATATCCATTTTATAAATAGTTTTTATCATCTCATCAATTTGCTCAACGGTTAGTATATAGTCTGACGCATTACCGTCATTACCGACAAAAGCCTTATGAAGTTTTGCCCCTGCCCTTGCAGAGCCTCCGATAGCGTAAACTTTTTCATAACCAATACCTTTAAGAGCCTTATTATTAAGTAAATTTTTCTTAACAAATTTTTTTATTTTCTTTATTTCTTTTTTTGTTGGCAAAAGTCCGTCAACATAATTTTTATAGGTAACAAGACTACCAATATTAAACGAATCAGAATTTATAATATTATCATCAGCAAAAGAGAAAATTTGACAACTTCCACCACCTAAATCAAGACCAACTCCCCTTTTCTCTTTAATGCAATCACTAACACCAATATAATCATAATGAACTTCCTGTTCACCGGATATAATATCTACATCAAAATCAAGTTCAGATTTTACTTTAAAAATTATATCATTGGCATTTTTCAAATTTCTAAGAGAAGCAGTTGCAAAACAATAAACCTCATCACACTGTATTTCATTAATAAGTTCTTTATGTGCTGTCAAAGCCTCAATAAGTTTCATAACACCATTATATATCAAAACATTACCGTCTATATACTCAACAAGTCCAACAAAATGGCTTTCATTTAAAATTTTTTCGACATCTTCAATATTTTCAATATTTTTTTGATTAAACCTATAAACAACAAGTCTAACAGTATTTGAACCAATATCAATAACTCCAATTTTCATAAAAACACTCCATTTTAATTTATTTAAAATTCAAAAGGCATTTTTCAAACATCATTATTTTTATACATTTTATCGAATTTTCGACAACATTTCAACAACAATTTCGCAGCAACCAAATCTTCAAGAAAAAAGGTGCTGTCTATATTACAACACCTTAATTATACCACATTTTATATTTTATAAAAGTTTTAATTTTAGGTATTTTACTTTTTAATATAAATTAGAAGTTGTCGATGTAAAGACCGTGGGGCTTTGCCCCATATGCACTAACCTAATTTGTAATTAGCTGTTTATACAGGTTTTAAGCAA
>CABVAP010000229.1 GCA_902496345.1 uncultured Eubacteriales bacterium | reverse complement strand
CATTTTCGCTGAGGAAAACAGCTGTTTCAAGGGCTTAAAAGCCTTGTACGAAGAACGCCAAAATTTTCAGAGCGATTTGATTTTGCAGAAAAAATGCACTTTGGTTGCTGGCAAGGTTCAAGCCTGCAATGCAAACTAAGTTTGCAAAAATTGCATTTTTTTAAGAAATTAGCGAACGAAAATTTTGGAATAAAATTTAATTTGCGAAAAATCGCTGATTTTTTGCAAGGCTGTCGACTTTATCGACAGCCTAAAAGACTATCTTACGATAGCCTCTTTCATTTATAAAAATATTATTAAGCAACTTGTTTTCTAAGAAAAATAAATCCAAAAATAAATCTAACAATAGGGCCAGCGAAAAATAACTGCCAGCATAAAGCCATAGGAAAGTTTAACGCAGTTGTTTGAAACCAAACAGCGACAACTTCAGAGCCAGCATCTTTAAATAAAAGGGTTGCAACAAGGCTCATAATAGGACACATAAAGATAACAGATACAGTAGAGATAGCAAGAACGATATGGAATTTGTTATCTTTTTCAAAATTAACTATATTAAAAGCAATTTTCTTTGCAATAAAACCAACGAATAAAAAGTCAACGATAAATGCAATAGGTGCCATAATAACTAGCTCTTTAAAAGCAAGTAAAAAAACTTCATTTGACATTCCACCGACATTAAGTGAAATGTTATAACAAATCATTGCATAAACCATAAAGAACACCATAATAATGGTAAAAATAACATCTTGAAACTTGTTTTGTGGCATAAAAAAATCCTCCTTAGAATAATTAGAATAACACGGTAAAATAATGCTAATATCTGTGTTGTTCGTTAATCATTCAAAGAGAATGTGCGTTTCCAATTAATTTAACCAATATTACATTAATTATATTATATCACACAATGTACATTTTGTCAAGCAAAAAAAATATTGCAATTACAACCATAAAAAAGTATAATATAAGTTGTAATTAAATAAAAAGGAGGAGTATTGTGATTAGAACTTTTAAATTCAGCAAGCTTACTATAATTTCCATTCTTTTTCTTTTGTATGGCCTTGGGCTTTTTATATTCGGTGGTTATACAGTCGGAAATCTTATGGTTTTTCTTTTAGGAATTATTTTTTTCTTTTTTGACTTATGTGGAAAAACTATTCCAAACACAAACATAGTTAAGTTGTTAAAATTTTTATTATCCGTTGGTATTGGGATAATATTCGCAATTATTATGTTTTTAGTTTTCAAAGTTGGCGTTCCACCCTCTGACAATAACGAAGATGCTGTTATTGTGCTTGGCTGTGGACTAAGAGGAACAGAAATTTCCAGAACATTAAAAGAGCGTCTTAACTCTTGTATAGAATACTATAACGAAAATCCAAATGCCATTATTGTTGTAAGTGGTGGACAAGGTCTTTTTGAGGAAATTCCGGAGGCTGTAGCTATGGAAAATTATTTACTTGAAAATAATATCCCAAAAGACAAAATAATAAAAGAAGACAAATCAAGTTCAACTTATGAAAACTTTGAATTTTCTAAAAAAATACTTGATGAACTTTTTAAGGACAAAGAAGATTATAGCGTAGCTTTTATAACAAATAGATTTCATTGTTATAGAGCATATAACCTTGCCAAAAATGTTGGAATAGAAGCAAATTGCTATTCATCATCAGATGAATTTAGTACAGCGATACCGTCATATTTGCGAGAATCTTTGGCAGCGATAAAATTATGGATATTCGGAGTATAAAAACATTATAAAAAATTTATAGAATAGAGGTAAAACAATGAAAAAAATAAAATTATGGAGCGATAATGAAATTCCATTTTATGACGAAAAATTTTTAACAGAAGAGAACAAAGAAACATCTGTAATTACACCATATTTAATAGATGACGATAAGGTTCACCCTTGTATGGTTATTATTCCTGGTGGTGGCTATACTCATAGAGCTGAACACGAGGGGGGACCCATTGCAAAATGGTTAAATGAAAGAGGAATAAACGCTTTCGTTGTAGATTATAGAATTGAACCATATACATACCCTGCTCCAGTCGTTGACGCAAAAAGGGCTGTTAAATACGTTCGCTATTACGCAGATAAGTTCAATATAGACCCAAACAAAATAGGAATTATGGGATTCTCAGCAGGAGCACATTTAGCGTGCTGTGCAACAGAATTTTTTGACGAAAACGAATATAACCCAAAAGATGAAATTGATAAAGTATCAGCAAAACCAAACGCTTGTGTACTCTGCTATCCGGTTATTACAATGAAAGATGAATTTTGTCACGTAGGTTCAAAAGAACGAATAACGGGAGGCAACAAAGAATTAGAGAAAAAATTATCTTGTGAAGATAACGTTAGGGAGGATATGCCACCGGTATTTATATGGCATACCGTTGAGGATAAGAGCGTTCCTGTAAGAAATTCGCTAGAAATGGCACTATCACTCAAAGAAAAAGAAGTACCATTTGAAATGCACATATATCCAAATGGTAGACACGGTTTAGGAATTGTAAAATGTGTCGATGTAGAGGGTACAAATAAATGGACAGAATCTTTTGAAAATTGGCTTAAAAGAAATCTTTTGTAAAAAATATAAACTTGTAAAAAAATAAGGTCGGCTTATGCCGACCTTATTTCAGGCTGTCGATAAAATCGACAGCCTTACAAAAAATCAACGATTTTTTACAAATTAAATTTTATTCCAAAATTTTCGTTCGCTAATTTCTTAAAAAAATGCAAT
>CABVAP010000228.1 GCA_902496345.1 uncultured Eubacteriales bacterium | reverse complement strand
GAGACGGAGTCTCAAGGTTTTGAAAGGTTTTAAGATTTTGACAACTTCTAATTTGTATGATGGGTTTAGGTAGTAATTTTAGTCCCTGTAGTGGAGGAAATTTTATGAGTAAGATTGAAAAGATTATTGGAGCAAACATCGGTAGAGCTTTGATATATATTATTCTCGACGCTATATGTATAGACTTTTCTATTCTTGTTGGAATTGGAATGTGGTTTGACGGAACTCTACCAGGGGCTTCAAAAATGGGCATACCTCCAACTGTTTGGTCTTGGTATTTTATTATCGTTGTTATTGCACCTGTTGTTTGCTGGTTTTTTTATGCTGTTTTTAAGTTCTATAATAGCCTTTGGGAGTATGCAGCGATTGAAGACTTTTTTAGAATTGTTATTGCTAATACTTTGATTTTTCTTTCTATCTTTTGCCTTGATTACTTTATAATCGCAGAAGATGGTTTTTTTGCTTTGCCTAAACGAATAATTGTTACGGCTTGCTTTTTTAATATCGTTCTTATGGCACTTACTAGATTTGGTGGGCGTATGGTTAAAAGAATTTCTAACTACATAGGCCATATATTGAGCCGTAAGGCTGGCTGTAAACGTGTTATGATTATTGGCGCTGGTAAATCTGGTAATGAGGTTATCAAAAAAATAAGCAATAATGAACCACAATACGAAGATAGAATACCTGTTATTGTTGTTGATGATGATAAGGAAAAAAATAACTCTAATATAAACGGTGTTAGGGTTGTTTATGGTACTAATAGTATAGCTAGGCTTGCTAGAATGTATGATATTGACGAAATTATTATTGCAATCCCCACAGCAACTAATATACAACTTAGAAGAATTATTGACCATTGTACAAAAACAGAATGTGCTTTGAAAAAAATTCAGCCTATAAGTGATATTTCTGATGGAGTTATTAACAATTCTATTATGGATATAAATATCGCTGACTTATTATCTCGTGATGAAATAAATATTGATGTTAAAAGTATATCCGGCTACTTAAAGCACAAAACAGTTCTTGTTACCGGTGGGGGTGGTTCTATCGGTTCGGAACTTTGTAGGCAGATTTCTAAATTTTCGCCATCTCGACTTGTTATATTTGATATATACGAAAATTCGGCTTTTGAACTTTTTAATGAACTTACTAAACAACACCCTAATACTGAATTTATTGTAAAAATTGGCTCTGTTAGAGATGAAATTTGTCTTGAAAAATTGTTTAAAGAATTTCAGCCGGCAGCCGTGTTTCACGCAGCAGCACATAAACACGTCTGTCTTATGGAAAATTGTCCGGAAGAAGCTGTTAAAAATAATGTGTTTGGAACGTTAAACGTTGCTAAACTTGCCGATAAATACAATGTTGAAAGATTTGTTTTGCTTTCAACAGACAAAGCAGTAAATCCAACAAATGTTATGGGAGCTACAAAAAGAATTACAGAGCTTATTATTCAAGATATGGCATCTAAAAGCAAAACTAAGTTTATGGCAGTTCGTTTTGGTAACGTTCTTGGTAGCAACGGGAGCGTTATTCCGATTTTTCAAAAACAAATTGAAAACGGTGGCCCTGTTACCGTTACTGACCCTAACGTTGTTAGATTTTTTATGACTATTCCAGAGGCTGCAAGGCTTGTTCTTCAAGCCGGTGGAATTGGTGAAAGTGGTAGAATTTTTGTTCTTGATATGGGTGAGCCTGTAAAAATAAATGATTTGGCGAAAAATTTAATACGTCTTTCGGGATATATTCCAAACAAAGACATAGATATAGTTTATACGGGTTTACGTGCTGGTGAAAAATTATATGAAGAGCTTATTATGGACGATGAAAAAGATGATTTGACGGTTACTTATCACAACAAAATCTTTATAACAAAGCCTGTTGAGATAAACTATCAAGAATTTGAGGAACAACTTAAAGATTTATACAATGCTGCTTTTGAACGTCCGTCAGAAGTTTATCAAATTTTACATCAGATTGTACCGAATTTTAAATAAATTTATTGATTTAATGGGGTTTTTATGTACAAATATATTAAAAGAATTTTAGATATTGTTTTATCGCTAATAGCTATTATTATTTTTATTATTCCGATGATTATTGTTGCTATAATTATAAAGGTAGAGTCGAAAGGGCCTATTATATTCAAACAGAAACGAATCAAAAAAGATAAAAAAGAATTTTATATTTACAAATTCAGAACTATGAGGGCAGACACACCTAAGAATGTTCCAACGCACCTTTTGCAAGACCCTCAAACCTTTATTACTAAATCCGGTGCTTTTTTCAGAAAAACAAGTATAGACGAACTCCCTCAACTCTTTAACATAATAAAGGGGGATATGAGCATTATTGGTCCAAGACCGGCATTATGGAACCAATATGACCTTATCCAAAAAAGAGATGAAAACGGTGCGAACAGTATTATGCCTGGTCTTACCGGACTTGCTCAGATAAGTGGCAGGGACGAGCTTGAGATAGACAAAAAAGCTGAACTTGACGGTCAGTATGCTAGGAGTATGAGTTTTATTCTTGACCTTAAAATACTATTACTTACGGTAAAGTCTGTACTGAAAAAAGACGGTGTAAGAGAGGGCAGAAGGTAAGATTTTGACAAATTAGAAGTTGTCGATTAAGTTATTATTTTTTTGAAACCTTTTTCTATCGCAAAAAGGTTTCAAACTTCCAAAAATGCTCTTGGAGCATTTAAGACCTTGGGGCTTTGCCCCAACACCCCACAAGCCTTTGGAAAAAGGCTTGACCTAAACCTTGTATCGGCTTCGCC
>CABVAP010000227.1 GCA_902496345.1 uncultured Eubacteriales bacterium | reverse complement strand
AATTTGTAGTTTTATCTAAATTTGATTGTTCCCTTTTCGTCGTCCATACTGTCAATGATTGCAAGAGATTCCACCCTTATGCCTTTTGAGCGAATTAATTCGCCGCCTTTTTGAAAGCCTTTTTCTATAGCTATTCCTGTGCCTTCAACTGTTGCTCCCGCACTCTGTACTATGTCAATTAATCCCTCTAATGCACAGCCGTTTGCAAGAAAATCGTCTATTATAAGTACTTTGTCATCTTTGCCTATGTATTTTTTTGATACAATAACATCATATACTTTTTTGTGTGTAAAAGATTGAATTTTTGTGCTATAAACGTCACCGTCAATATTTATGCTCTGTGCCTTCTTTGCAAAAACAACAGGTACGTTAAAGTGTTGTGCAACTATACAGGCGACGCCTATTCCAGACGCTTCAATAGTAAGGATTTTGTTTATTTCACAGTCGGCAAAAAGTCTTTTAAATTCTTTTCCCATTTCATTAAAAAGGTTTATGTCCATTTGATGATTTAAAAAGTTGTCAACTTTTAAAACATTTCCTGCCTTAATAATGCCGTCTTTAACAATCCTATCTTCTAATAATTTCATAAGCCGTAAATCTCCTTTTGGTTTTAGATATATGTAAAAATTATTATATCAGATTTTACAACTGATTTCTACAAAATATTACGATATTTTAAATTTTTTTATTGTAAAATTTTTTCGATATAAAAAGACTGTCATAATGACAGCCTTTATTGATTAATTAACAATTATTTATGTTTTGCACGCTCTACGTTTATTTTATGATTTTTAATTTTTTTGCCTTTCATTCCCTTTAATACATCTTTAACATATTTTTTTGGAACGTCAACAAATGTAAATTCATCATATATATCAATTTGTCCAAGAGCTTTACCTGGGATACCTGATTCGCCCGCTATTGCTCCAACAATGTCTTTTGCACGTACTTTTTTATGTTTACCAATATTTATAAACATACGTACCATTTTTTCTTTTTCAGACTCTACAAAGTCATCTTCAAAATCAACTTCTTCGCTATCCTCATCATAAAGGTTCATTTTTAAAAGTGCAGCTGCTATATCAATTGATGAATAATCTTCATTTAACATTTTTTCTACTAAGTTGATATATTTTGAAAGATGATTTTCTTCGATAGTTTTCTTTACTTTCTCAATGAACGCATTTGTTTTTGCTTCTTCAATATCTGTGAGTGACGGAAGTTTACCCAAATGTACTTTTGCTTTTGTAAACTTCATTATATCACGCAACTTATATATTTCACGCCCAACAACAAAACTAAATGCTTTTCCTGTTCTTCCTGCTCTACCTGTTCTTCCTATTCTATGAACATAATATTCTTCATCTTGTGGCAAATCATAATTTATAACTATATCAACGTCATCAACGTCAATTCCTCTTGCTGCTACGTCTGTTGCTACAAGTATCTCAATTGTTCTATTTCGGAATTTTTTCATTACTGTATCTCTTTGAACCTGTTTTAAATCACCGTGAAGTCCTTCGGCAAAATAACCTCTACCTTGAAGTTGCTCTACTAAATCATCAACTCTTTTTTTTGTATTACAGAATATTATTGAAAGTTCCGGAGTATACATATCAATAAGTCTTGATGTTGCTTCAAGTTTTGTTTTTTCTTTGATTTCATAATAGATTTGTTCGATATTCGGAACAGTTAATTCTTTTCTTGCAACCTTAATATGTTCTGGATTTTTCTGAAATTTCTTTGTAAGCTCAATTATTTCCTTTGGCATTGTTGCAGAAAAAAGAACAGTCTGTCTATCTTCCGGCATTTTATTAAGTATTGTTTCTATATCATCTCTAAAGCCCATATCAAGCATTTCGTCTGCTTCATCAAGAACGACAAATTTTACACTTTCCATTTTTAATGTACGGCGATTCATATGGTCCATTATTCTACCTGGTGTACCAACAACTACTTGAATACCTTTTTTTAATGCAAAAATTTGTCTATCTATTGGTTGTCCGCCGTAAACAGGAAGTGTTTTTATGTTCTCTTTATATTTTAAAAGTTTTCTAAACTCTTCGCATATTTGAATAGCAAGTTCTCTTGTTGGTGACAATATTACTGCCTGTAGTCTTTGGTCATCAGGGTCTATCATCTCTAAACAAGGTATTCCGAACGCTGCTGTTTTTCCTGTTCCCGTCTGTGACTGACCTATTATATCTTTACCTGACATTACCTTTGTAATCGCCTGTGACTGTATTGGCGTTGCTTCCTCAAAACCCATATCCTTTACAGCACGAATAATTTCAGGTGACAAGTTCATTTCTTCAAAAGTTAAGTTAGACATTAAATTTTCCTTTCTTCTTAAGCACAAATACATAAAATATTTATAAATTACAAGTTACAAATTACAAGTTATATGAAAACAAGCGAAGTTATATAAAAGAGCTATATAAAATCTATAAAGTACGCTTGCAACAGTCAATAAACCAGCAAAACAAAAATAGTCATACGTTATACTATACCAATTAATTTAATAAAATGCAAGAAATATATTTTAATATTGTGTAAAGTTTTTCAACATTAACAAAGTTTTTATTAAATAGTACTTTTTGTGACTATGCAAACAGCTATTTAATATGTAAAATAAACTAAATGATATTAGCAAATTAGAAGTTGTATGGCTGAATCTTTTTGATAAAAAGATTTTAAAAACTAGTTTTGTGGTTGTTTTAGTCTTTGGTTTATAATCCAATTACATTGGAAATCTATTTATTTGCCTACGGCGTGGTACTTGGCACCGGAAAGAAATCCGGACGGCGTAAGCCGGCTTTTGCAAAGCAAAAGTGCTGACAAGATTGCAAAAAGTACCCAA
>CABVAP010000226.1 GCA_902496345.1 uncultured Eubacteriales bacterium | reverse complement strand
AAATCGCATTTTCGCTGAGGAAAACAGCTGTTTCAAGGGCTTAAAAGCCTTGTGCGAAGAAACAGCTGTTTACTCATCTAGTTTAATTTGCAAAAAATCGTTGATTTTTTGCAAGGCTGTCGACTTTATCGACAGCCTGAAATATAATAAATCACATTTTTCTGTAAACAGAAGGCATAATATATTTGTAGTTAGTGTCTGTGTTGTTCAATGATTCAGAATGACCGATAAAGAGATAAGCACCCTTTTCAGAAACGTCATAAAATCTTTTAACAAGAGCCTCTCTGGTTTTGTTGTCAAAATAAATCATAACGTTACGACAGAAAATAACGTGAAATTTTTTTCTAAAAGGCATTCTTGTTTCCATAAGGTTAAATTTACGGTAAGTAATCTTGTTTTTAATTTCGTCAGTAACGATAACGTTTTCAGCATCATATTTTCTAAAATAAGATTTTTTCCAGTTTTCATCAAGTGGCTTAATTTGGTTGTTGCTGTAAACGCCTTTCATAGCCTTTGTAAGGACTTTTGTAGAAATATCAGTTGCAAGAAGTTCTGTGTTCCACTCTCTTCCTGGTTGGTCTTTAAAATAATCAGTCAAAAACATTTCAAGTGTGTATGACTCTTCGCCAGATGAACAACCGGCACACCAAATACGTAAATCTCTGTCTTTTACGTTTTCTTTGAGATAAGGTAGCACAGTATCCCTAAAGTAATAAAAGTGTTCAACCTCTCTCATAAAGAAAGTATGGTTTGTAGTCATTTTATCAATAAAGGTAATAGCAGCCTGACCTGTTTTGTCAGCGACAAGATATTCATAGTATTGAGTAAAGTTGTCAAATCCCTTTTCAACAAGAACAGACCTAAGCCTTGAGTATATAAGGGATTTTTTTTCTTCCCCAAGATGGATACCATAATTACTCTTTATGTAATCTCGTATAAGTTTAAACTCCCTATCATTTATTCGACTTTCCATTAAACCACTCCCAATCAAGTCTAAACTAATAATGTCTGTCAAAGCAAAATATAGCATAGCTATAATCCCAATTAGATTTATATTGACATCACCCATTATATCCTATATTATACATAAATAATATCAATATGTCGATAATATTTTTAAAAAAAATCAAATAGTAGGTGTTAATATGCTAAATTTTGGTATAATTGCTGAATATAATCCTTTTCATAATGGACATCTTTATCATATTTTGCAATCTAAAGAGAAAACAAAATCAGAAAATTGCATAGTAGTAATGAGTGGTAATTTTGTACAAAGAGGAGAGCCAGCCGTTTTAGATAAATATAAAAGAGCAAAGTCAGCACTTTTAAATGGTGCAGCAATGGTAATAGAACTACCGGTTCCATTTGCAACAGGTAGTGCAGATGTTTTTGCTTTTGGGGCAATAAACCTTTTAGAGCAGTCGAATATAATTGACTATCTTTGTTTTGGTGTTGAAACTGATAATTTAGACTTTATGAAACAGATTTCAGATATTTTAATATCTGAACCCAAAGAGTATAAAAACTATCTTGTTAAAGAAATATCAAAAGGGATAAGCTATCCAACGGCACGTCAAAATGCCCTTGAATGTTATATTTCAAAAAATAAAGAACAATTTTCTTCATTTAATTGTCAAGACTTATCGTTTTTAAAAACACCCAATAATATCTTAGGGCTTGAATATATAAAAGCATTAAGGGGATTAAATAGCAAAATCAAACCAGTTGCAATAAAAAGAAAAGGCAACGAATTTCACTCAACTGAAATATCATCTTCGTTAGCTTCAGCAACATCAATAAGAGCATTAATTTCCGATTTTAAAAACAAAAGAATAAGCGACTTCGAATTTAAAGAAAAAATCAAACTAACAATTCCTGAAAACAGTATAGATTTATTTCTTGATAGCACCCTAGAGATACCCGACATCGAAAATTATATGCCTGTATTAGATTATATTTTAAGGACAAAATCGCCAGATGAACTTTCAAAGATTGCCGATGTGACAGAGGGTATAGAAAACAGAATTATAAAATTCCAATCTTCAAAAACAATTTCAGAACTACTTGAAAACATAAAAACAAAGAGATACACATTAACAAAATTAAAACACATTTTAATCCACATAATTCTTGACATAAAAAAATCCGACATAGAGCCATATATGAGAACAGGCGTGCCATATATAAGGGTACTGGGCTTTAGAAAGGACAAATCGCATTTACTAAAGGAACTAACCGAAAAATCAAAAGTACCAGTCATAACGAACGTAAAGCAAGCCGAGCAATTTCTTTCCGATAGTGCCAAACTCCTTTTATCAAAAGAAATCTATTCTTCAAACATATACTATATGTCAACAACAAAAGAGCTAAACTCCGACTACCTCAAGCCTATAATAGTAATATAAATTAGGGTTTGTCAAAATCTTTTAAAACCCTTTTAAGACCATAGGACTTTGTCCCACCACCCTACTAGCTTTCAGCACTTTTGCTACGCAAAAGTAGGCAACGGCACATTCGCTTGCGTAAAATCAATTTAAAACAAAATTGAACCGTTTTTGTTTTAAACCGATTTTACTTGTGCAAGCTCATAAACGGTGCCACGTATTTGCCGGAAACTATCGTTTCCTGTCTTGTTGTCGACTAAAGGTGGCTAATCTAAAATTTCTACAAAAGCTTTATTTTTGCTAAAACAAAGCCATAAACGATTGCAAATAAAAATTAAATTTGCCTACAAACTGCCAAATGTCGGGTTATTTGTGGCACATTCGCTTGCGTAAAAACAATTAAAAACAAAATTAAACCGTTTTTGTTTTTAATTGTTTTTACTTGTGCAAGCTCATAAGCAGTGCCACTCGGGTGCAGGGGTGTTCCCCTG
>CABVAP010000225.1 GCA_902496345.1 uncultured Eubacteriales bacterium | reverse complement strand
ATTGCATTTTTTTAAGAAATTAGCGAACGAAAATTTTGGAATAAAATTTAATTTGCAAAAAATCGTTGATTTTTTGCAAGGCTGTCGATAAAATCGACAGCCTAAAGGACTGTAAAAACAGTCCTTAAAACTCTACTTGCCTAAATACTTTCTTCTTGTAGCCATTCCGCCTCTTATGTGTCTTTCAGATTTGTTAATTTCAAGAACTTTTCTTGCTTTGTCAGCAAGTACGGTATCTATTTTCAAGAGTCTTTCTGTTATATCCTTATGTACTGTAGACTTACTTATCCCAAATTTTTTAGCAGTTTTACGTACAGTTGCATTACTCTTAACAATAAATTCAGCTACCTCAATAGCTCTCTTTTCAATATAGGCTTTCAAATAATTGCCCTCCTAAAGACTAGATATAAAACTATATGAGAGCAATTATAAAGTTATTCCAATATCATATATAAAACAATAAAACGAATATATAAATTATTTGTAAAGCAAAGTTTTTACATTGATTCTAGAAATCTACATATTAACAAAAACTTTCTGCCCACTCTTTAAGTTCACTTTCACTCACACCGGCAGAAAATCTTTTTCCGTCTTTAAGAGTTGCACCCTTGCAAGAGTTAGCAAGTTCTTTGTTAGTATTTCCCATACCACTTCCGCCAGAAGTTGCAACAGGAACAATAGTTTTTCCTGTCAAGTCATATTGTTCCAAAAAAGTATTGATAATAGTTGGTGCAACATACCACCAAATAGGGAAAGCTACAAATATAGTGTCATACTGTTCAATGTCACTAACTTTGTTTGCTATTGCAGGACGAAAAGCCTTGTCATTCATTTCAACAGAACTACGACTTTTTTTATTTGTCCAGTCCAAATCTGCGTCAGTATAAGGTACTTCAGCTTTAATTTCAAACAAATCTGCACCAATTGCTGATGATAATTTTTTTG
This sequence comes from uncultured Eubacteriales bacterium, assembly GCA_902496345.1. Lineage (GTDB taxonomy): Bacteria > Bacillota > Clostridia > Lachnospirales > CAG-274 > MGBC114079. Next base: position 1,957 of record CABVAP010000225.1, on the reverse strand, counting down.
CCAAACCGGCAGTTACTCCACTTGCACTAAAATATGCTACTAATACTTTTGCCATTTTAAATTCCTCCAATTCAATATTAAATTAATTAATTTTTTTTATCTAACAATACAACACCCTGTTCAGGATTTTTGTCAATCGCTCCAACAATAGGGTGCGGTACATAAACTTCCTCAAGATATTTAACATCATCATCATTAAGAGTTATGTCTAATGCTCCAACGGCATCATCTAAGTAACCAATTTTTGTAGCTCCAATAATAGGAGATGCAACACCTTTTACCCATTGCCAAGCAAGAGCAATTTGTGACATCTTACAATTATATTTTTTAGACAATTTATCAACACGTTTTACAATAAGTAAATCTTGTTGCTCCATACGGTCATATTTTCCTTTAGAAACCATATCTGTTGTTCCTCGTAAAGAATTAGACTCCCAACTAAGTCTTGCAAGATGACCGGCAGCAAGAGGACTGTATGGCATAAGAGAAACGTTCATTTGTTTACAAATAGGAATAAGTTCTCTTTCGTCCTCTCTGTATAGCAAATTATAATGATTTTCCATTGTTGAAAACCTACTCCAACCATTTTCTTTTGCAACAACTTGCATATTATAAAATTGGTATCCATACATAGCTGACGCACCGATAGCACGAACCTTGCCTTTTACTATAAGATTGTGAAGTGCCTCCATAGTTTCCTCTATAGGTGTTTCATAATCAAATCTATGAATTATGTATAAATCTAAATAGTCTGTTCCAAGTCTTTTGAGAGTACCATCAATTTCTTTTTCTATTGCCTTTTTCGATAGCCTACCCTCATTAAAATAAACTTTTGATGCAATAACCACTTTATCCCTTGAAACATTGTTTTTGATAGCTTGACCAAGATATTCCTCGCTAGTTCCGGCAGAATATACATTTGCAGTATCAAAAAAATTAATACCTAAATCAAGAGCATATTTAACCATTTTTTCAGTTTCATCTTTGTTCAAAGTCCAATCGTGCATAGTACCGGCCTTACCAAAACTCATACAACCTATACATAACTTTGAAACCTCAATATCTGTATTTCCTAATTTTGTATACTTCATAGCAAGCCTCCTTTTTAGATAATGGTACGTAATATTTTCAACCACAAGCATATTATAAATCTATTCTGACATAATGTCAACAACAAACAAATTAAATTGCAATAAAAAAAATGGTATCTATAACTTTAGTTTATAGATACCAAAAAATTATTAATGAAACAAAAAAAGCACCGACAAGACACCGATACTTCAGATAAAAACTAGGCTAGCAGGATTCGAACCTGCGAATGACGGAATCAGAATCCGTTGCCTTACCGCTTGGCGATAGCCCAATATTTGTATGTACCATCTTTTAATAAAAAAAGACAGGGCTGGCAGGATTCGAACCTGCGAATGCAGGGATCAAAACCCTGTGCCTTACCGCTTGGCGACAACCCTACATACAAAAGCACGAGACGGGATTCGAACCCGCGGCCCTCGCCTTGGCAAGGCGATGCTCTACCACTGAGCCACTCGTGCATATATGATGCAGTCGGGGGGACTTGAACCCCCACGGTCCAGAGACCATTAGATCCTTAGTCTAACGCGTATGCCAATTCCGCCACGACTGCATATTTACTTTTCGTCATTAGTTCGTTTCATTTTTGTTTTTTCCCTAACGACAAGATATATTCTATCATAGTAACAAAGACTTGTCAACACTTTTTTTAAATTTTTTTCAATTTTTTTTAATTCCACCAAAAAACCTTTAATTTCTCAAAAAAAATCAATCAAAAAAATTTTCAAAAGACAATCTTTTAAACAAATTATAAGTTGTAGGGGTGAATCTTTTTAGCAAAAAGATTTTAAAAACTAGTTTTGTGGTGATTTTAGCTTTTTGGTTATAATCCAATTTTATCGGAAATCTATTTATTTGCCTACGGCGT
>CABVAP010000224.1 GCA_902496345.1 uncultured Eubacteriales bacterium | reverse complement strand
AAAACTAAAACCACCACAAAACTAGTTTTTTAAATCTTTTTACTTAAAAAGGTTCACCCCTACAAACCCCAATTTGAAAGGAGAAAATTATGAACGGAAATTTAAAAAGACCAATTGTAGGATTTGTTTTTTTGTTTCTTATATTTTGTATTGCAATCATTATTAATACAGTCCTTGATAGGTCTGGAGATGATTCTATTATTGTTTCGCAAAGCCAAGAAAATGTAACAGAAGAAACATCAGAAAATGTTGTTTCTGAAAGTACTACAAGTGGAGGTAATGGTGAAACAGATGGACTTAATGGATATGCCGAATATAAAAAACAAAATGGCGATACCTATAAAGGTGAATGGAAAGACGGAAATTATAACGGTCAAGGCGTTTTAAATAGAAAAACAGGCGAAGTTTATGACGGTCAATGGATTGACGGAGCTTTTGACAATGGCAAAATCACATATAAAGTAAATAACTATGGTGGCACAAGAACTGTCAATATCGAAAATTCTGAAAAATCAGGCGAGGGTAAATATGCCTTGATACTTGAAACAGGTGAAATTTATGACGGTCAATGGTTAAACGGTAAAAAGAATGGAACAGGTACTCTTTATACAAGAGGTAGCAACGGTACTATGACTAAAATTAAAACTGGTATATGGGACGAAGATATTCTTGTTGATGGAACGGAAACTTCTCTTTATGATGACGGATTAAGAACGTATGTTGTTGATATAAAAGACGGATTTAGAGATGGCGTTGGTGTGCTTTATGACGCAAAAGGTAACGAACTTGAAAGAGAACAATGGAAAGACGATGAACCTATCGAATAGGGTTGTTATTAAATAAAAAATCGTACTTGAGTTATATTTTGAATTGAAAGAATCGATTATTAATAATAAGTTCTATAGCCGTATATTTATTTTTATATAGGGCAAATTTAAGATTATGGTCGGAGATAGATTGCAATCTCAATATTATAAACTTTGGAACTTATTGAAAAAATTTTGTTAGTAGTGTATAATTTGTTTATTAAAGGCAATAAAATAACTAGATGACGAAAGGGGTTTTGAACTGTGAAAAGTATTGTCCTTACCGGAGGGGGTACGGCAGGTCACGTTACACCCAATATTGCACTTTTAAAAAGACTTAAAGAAGAGGGCTACAAAATAAGCTATATCGGAAGCAAAGACGGTATTGAAAGGGAACTTATAACTAAGCTTAAAATTGATTATTATGCTATATCTTCTGGCAAACTTAGAAGATATTTTGATAAGAAAAATTTTACTGATATGTTTAGAGTTGTTAAAGGAGTTAAAGACGCATCTGCTCTTATTAAAAAGCTTAAGCCGTCAATTGTTTTTTCAAAAGGTGGATTTGTTTCAGTTCCTGTTGTTATGGGGGCGAAAATGCACAGAGTCCCTGTTATTATCCACGAATCTGATATGACCCCTGGACTTGCTAACAAGTTATCTATCCCTTTTGCTACTAAAATTTGTACAACCTTCCCTGAAACACTTGAAAATGTCCCTAAGAAAAAGGGTGTTCTTACAGGTTCACCAATTCGTAATTCGCTTTTTTCTGGAACTGCCAAAAAGGGTCTTGAAATATGTGGCTTTAACAGCTCAAAGCCTGTTTTGTTGGTTATGGGTGGAAGCCTTGGTTCAGTTAAAATAAACGGTGCTTTGAGAAAATCTCTTGATGTACTCCTTAAAAAATTTCAGATAGTTCATATATGTGGAAAAGGTAATCTTGATGAGGATTTAATTTCTCTTGACGGTTATACCCAGTTTGAATATTTATCTGAGGAACTTCCTAATATTTTTGCTGCCTGTGACATTATTGCATCAAGAGCCGGCTCAAATTCTATTTGTGAATTTCTTGCACTTAAAAAGCCAAATTTACTTATCCCTCTCTCAAAAGAACATAGCAGAGGTGACCAGATTTTAAATGCAAAATCTTTTGAAAAACAAGGGTTCTCTAAAGTTCTTTTGGAGGAAGATTTAAACGCTGAAACTTTTTATGAAAGCATTAACAGCCTATACTCCAACAGAGGTACTTATATTGAAAATATGAGGCAAAACAAAACTTCTAACGGAGTTGAGGAAATAATAAAGCTTATAAACGAATATGCAAAGGAAAAATAAACGAATTTATTTTTGGTTATTTTTTATAATGGCTTATTTATTTAAACAATATTACTTATATTTTTTTGATACTAATTAGAATATTTACACAAAAATAACATAAACTTAAAACTATAGTTTGACAATCGTTAAATAAAAGTTTAATATATATGTATAGCTTTAAAATTTTTAGACTTTTTTAAAGGAGGTTTTTTTAATGAAATCAGTAACAGTTTCTTTAAATTCTATTGAAAAGGTAAAAGAGTTTGTCAATTTAGTTAATACATTTGATGGGGATTTTGACTTAGTTTCTGACAGATATGTTATAGACGCTAAATCAATTATGGGTATTTTTAGCCTTGATATTAGTAATCCTCTTCGTCTTGATATTCACGACAATGTTACAGAACTTGACAAAGTTGAAGATGCTCTTAAAAAATTTCAATAATTAATACATTTATTTGATTTATAATATTTATCGAAGTTTTTTCTTTGATTTAAAAGGGTAGCCTATGGCTACCTTTTTTATTTTGAAAATGGGGGTTTGTAGGGGTGAACCTTTTTAAGTAAAAAGATTTAAAAAACTAGTTTTGGGGTGGTTTTAGTTTTGGGTTTATAATTCGATTTTATCGGAAATCTATTTATTTGCCTACGGCGTTACATTTTTTAAGTAAAAAGATTTAAAAAACTGGTTTTGTGGTGGTTTAAGTCTTTGGTTTATAATCCAATTACATTGGAAATCTATTTATTTGCCTACGGCGTGGTACTTGGCACCGGAAAGAAATCCGGA
>CABVAP010000223.1 GCA_902496345.1 uncultured Eubacteriales bacterium | reverse complement strand
TAGTTTCCGACAGAGTTCTTTGTCCAACTTTCACGAAAGAAAGTTGGTGGGGTGGTGGGGCAAAGCCCCACGGTCTTAGACAACCCCCTATTTATTTAACCCCTAAAAAGCACCTTAACAGCCGTCTTTTCAGCTTCCAACCCTTTAACATATTCTTTTATAAACAAGTCAAATCCCATAACGTCATCTTCAATAGGTTCAAGAGAACTTCCCTCTTTGCCGGCGAAAACAACTCTCTTTAAATATTCGTCTAATTTTTCACCGTCACCTTTGTTTTGAGAATAACAAGCCAATATAGCGATACCCCAAGCACCACCCTCTCCGGCTGTTTCCATAATAGATACAGGTGAATCCATAGCAGCAGCCATTAGCCTTTGCCCAACATTTTTTGTTTTGAAAAATCCACCGTGACCATAAAGTTTGTCAATTTTGACACCCTCTGTTTTTGTCATTATATCCATACCAATCTTTAAAGTACTAAGAGCAGAATACAAAATAGTTCTCATAAAGTTTGAAAGAGTAAAATTTGCTTTTGGTGAACGAACAAAAAGAGGTCTACCTTCATCAAGACCAGTGATATTTTCACCTGAGAAATAATTGTATGACATAAGTCCACTACAATCTTTTTCACCCTCAAGAGCCTTTTGAAAAAGCATACTGAATAACTTTCCTTTTTCGACTTCATTGCCTAAACACCCAGCAAATTCAGAAAATAAGTTTACCCAAGCATTTATATCAGATGTACAGTTGTTACAATGGACCATTCCAACAGAATCCCCAACAGGAGTTGTAACTAAATCTATTTCCGGATAAACTTTACTGAGTTCCTTTTCAAGAACAACCATAGAAAAAATAGACGTACCGGCAGAAATATTTCCTGTTCTAACTGCAACACTGTTTGTTGCAACCATTCCGGTACCGGCATCACCCTCCGGAGGGCAAACAGGAATATCACATTCAAGATTTCCAGAAACATCAAGCAACTTAGCACCATCTACAGTAAGTTTTCCTGCTGTTTCTCCGGCAACCAAAACCTTTGGTAAAATATCTTCTATCTTCCATTCAACCCCATATTCCTCAGTGGTCGAATTAAATTTTTCAATCATTTCCATATTGTAATTTTTAGTTTTTGAGTCAATAGGAAACATACCTGATGCTTCCCCTATTCCGAGGACTTTTTCACCGGTAAGTTTCCAATGTATAAATCCGGCGAGAGTGGTAAAATAGTCAATTTTATTAATATGTTCTTCTTCGTTAATAATAGCTTGATATAAGTGGGCAACACTCCACCTTTGAGGTATATTGAAATTAAATTTTTCTGTAAGTATTTTTGACGCTTCTTCTGTTATAGAGTTTCTCCAAGTCCTAAAATTTACAAGTAAATCACCATTTTTATCAAATGGCATATAACCATGCATCATACCACTAAATCCTATAACGCTGATTTTTTTTATAACAATGCCAAATTTTTCTTTAACATTATTTAAAAGACTTGCGTAACACCCTTGAAGACCTTTCCAGATTTCATCAAGACTATAAGTCCAAATAGCATTTTCAAGCTGATTTTCCCATTCATAATCCCCACTGGCAATAGGGTTACAGACGTTATCAGTAAGTACAGCTTTAATTCTTGTCGAACCAAATTCAATACCAAGAGCCGTTTTTCCGCTTTCAATAATCTTTGCTGTATCCAAGCTAAGACCTCCTTTTTGTTGATTTTCCGATTACCAATTCAGACTTTATCAGAATATGTTTTTGTTCATCAGATAATTTTGTTTCACCCTGCATAAGTTTAAATAACAACTCAGCAGCTTTTTCACCTAACTTGTTTAAAGGGTGTGTAACTGTTGTAAGTCGGATTTTATAATTTTTATCAATTTCCGCATCATCAAATCCGGTAACAGATATATCGTCCGGCACAGATAAATTTATTTTTTCAGCTGTTTCAATAACTTCAGTTGCAACTTGGTCATTGTAACAGACAACACCGTCAATATCTTTGTATTTACGTAAAAGATTTTCTATCTCATTATATGGCTGAATTTTATAGTCTTCGGTAGAAAACCAAACAACAAGTTCAGGGTCATATAGCAAACCATAGTCTTGTAATGCCTTTGCATATCCTTTATGCCTTTCTTGTCCCTGATAATCGTCAGACTTAAAAATTCCAACAATTTTTTTATGATTTTGTTTTATAAGATATTCTGTAAGAAGATAACTGCCCCCTAAATCATCAGCCACAACATAAGGTGCATTGGGTAACTGCTTATATATTCCCTGTATAAAAACATAAGGTATATTGTACTTGTCAAACTGTTCATATAAATTTTTATGGTGACAATATATCTGACTTCGGCTAGGTTCAATTATAATTCCCTCGAAATCATTTCTTAAAATTTCCTCAAGGCAAGCAACTTCTTTTTTTCTTATATTGTGGGTACTTTTTAGAACAAGATGAAATTGTTTTTCTGAAAAAAAATCGTCAATGCCCTCAATTATATGAGGAAAAATATAATCAGCAATATACGTTGTAATAACTGCAATATTTTTGGATTTTTTAAGATGTATCATCTGTTCAGATAAGAACCTGCCTTTTCCGTGTTCAGCATAAATATAGCCCTGCTCTTCAAGAATATCATAAGCTTTTCTAACACTGTACCTACTTACATTATATTTTTCAGAAAGTTCATTTTCAGAGGGAAGTACTTGGTTTGCCTTAAAATATCCGGATTTTATTTTGTTTTTAATATCGGCAAAAATTTTCTGATATTTCATTTCTTGCATAATAAGACTCCCCCCTATAAGATAGAAAATTATTTATTGATTTTGATATTTGAAAGTTTGGAAAGTAGCATATAATTGTTCTTTGTCTTCACCGGAATGAGCGTACATACCAACCATAGCAACAGGCGAGATCGGAAG
>CABVAP010000222.1 GCA_902496345.1 uncultured Eubacteriales bacterium | reverse complement strand
CCTTTTTGCGATAGAAAAAGGTTTCAAAGATTTTATAATTTAATCGACAAACCCCTATTTATAAAAATAACCAGCCGAGGCAACGCCTCAGCTAGTTATTTTTAGTTGATTTAGTTAAAATCTTCAATACCATATTTTTGTTTTATAAGAGATTTTATAATCTCAACACAACCGTCAATGCCAATGTATGTACTGTCTAAAAGCATATCATTAAAATCTTTTGTACCCCACTTTGAACTTGTATAGTAGTTGTAGTAACTTCTTCTTTTTTTGTCGATTTTATTGATTTCATCTTTTGCTTTGGACTCCTCAAGTCCTGTTATTTCCATTATATTTTTTATTCTCTTGTCCATATCAGCATAAATAAATACATTTACGCATTTTTCTTTTCTTAACATATAGTTAGAACTTCTTCCGACAATAACACAAGACTCTTTCGCAAAGTTCTTAACTATATCATTTTGAAGTAAATATAATCTGTCGCTCATAGAAACAGTCCCTGCTGCTGAAATTTTCTCACCATAAGAATAAACGCTCATTGCAAGAGAATATAAAAAACTGTTTGTCTGTTGCTTATCAACTGCTCTAAAAAGCTCTTGATTAATACCAGCTTTTTTTGCCTCTTCTTCGATAGATAATTTGTCATAAAACTTTATACCTAAATCATCAGCAAGTTTTTTACCGATAGCGTGGCCACGACTTCCGTATTCCCTACCTATATTTACAATAACTTTAGTATCCATAATAAATCGCTCCTTTTATAAAAATTACACAAAACAAGTTTTATTGTGTAGCTATTTTGTACAATAAACCATTTCTTTATAGTATAATTATACAGTATTTTTTACAAATTTGCAACATATTTTTTATAACTTTCGTTTCAAAGCTACAAATTATCATATATTTTTTATATTTATAGTTTGCAAACAAATAGGTTTTCTACAAGTAATAAATTGCAGAAAACCTATATTTACAACCATTTCAATTAAATATTTATTATCAAACCTGTCAACTAAAGCTTATATTTCCACCATATTTTTCAAGCCAATAATTAATTTGTATAAGGTAAGCAAGAGTCTGTGGGCCACTCATAAGCTGCCCAAAAAATGGTTTTCCATATTCAAGAGGGCTATTCATAAAATCAGTTACTTTAGATTCATCAATTATTTCATTTATAGGTGAATTACTATTTTTTAAAATAATATTAATTTTGTTTTTTAAAATATTTTCGTATTCGGGATTGTATGTTTTAGGATAAGGGCTCTTTTTTCTCCATAGTAATTCATCAGGAACAAGGCCCTTGCTTGCATCTCTTAAAAGACCCTTAACAACATTATTATGGCACTTAAATTTCCAAGGTACATTCCAAATATATTCAATTATTCTGTGGTCAGCAAAAGGTACTCTAGCTTCAAGTCCAGAATACATCGATGTTCTATCCATTCGGTCAAGTAAAGTTGTCATAAACCATTTTTGATTTAAAAAGGAAATTTCTCTACGTCTTTTTTCTTCTTCATTTTCGCCATCAAGCACAGGAACTTCAGCAATAGATTTATAATATTTGTCATCAACATATTCTTTTAAATTAAGTTTTTTTATAAAATCATCTTTAAATAAAAATGTTCTTGCATTTAAGTCCATCGACCACGGGAAAGTGTTGCTTTCAAACATTTCTTTTTTATGAAACCAAGGGTACCCACCAAAAATTTCATCTGCACACTCTCCTGTCAATGCCACTTTGTTATGTTCTTTAACAAGCCTACAGAAATATAATAAAGATGCGTCTATGTCAGCCATTCCCGGTAAATCTTTTGCGTCAACAGCTTCATATAAAAGTTCAGCCAAATCAGCCTCATTACAGATTAGATAAGTATGGTTTGTTTTACAATATTCAAGCATTTTGTCAACGTACGGTCTATCCTGTTCTGGCTGGAAAGAATTAGATTTAAAATAAATGTCATTTTTTTCAAAATCAAATGAAAAAGTATTTAAAGTTTTATTTTCCTCCCTAAGTACACTTGCTGCAAGGGCCGTAACAATACTAGAGTCTATACCACCAGACAAAAATGTACAAACAGGTACATCAGAAACCATCTGTTTTTTAACAGTATCTTTAAGTAAAAATGCCGTATGTTCGACAGTTTCCTCATAGCTTTCCTTGTGTGTATGACTTTCTAATTGCCAATATTTAACTTCCCTAAACCCACTCTCAGAAAATATACAAAAACAAGCTGGTTTTACCTCGAAAATATTTTTAAACACGCCATTTCCTGCTGTTCTAGCTGGTCCAACACCGATAATTTCTCTAAAACTATCGAGGTCAATAACCGGTTTTATATTAGGGAAACAAAACAAAGCCTTTATCTCAGAACCGAAAACAATAGTATCATCAGAAATAGTATAAAACAAAGGTTTTATTCCTGAACGGTCACGAAACAAAAGCAATTTTTCATCATAACCGTTCCATATAGCAAAAGCAAAAATACCATTAAGCATTTCAACACATTTTTCACCATAATGTATATACAAATACAAAACAACCTCTGTATCTGTTGTTGTTTCAAATTTATAGCCTTTTTTAATTAAATCATCTTTAAGCTCATTTGTATTATAAATTTCACCATTGTAGACAATCCCATACGTATTACCATTTATATTTTTTATTATTGGCTGACGACCTGTTTTTAAGTCACGAATAGACAAACGGGTATGGCTTAATCCAACATTTTTATTAAGCCATTGTCCAACTTCGTCATAACCTCTTCTATAAATTGATTTACGCATTTTAACAAGGACATCATACCAATAATCTTTTCTATCAGTATAATTACCTCTCAAATTACAAAAGCCCGATATACCACACATAAAAAAATTCTCCTTTAGTCTTTTTTTATATTTTACGTACATCAAGCTTAATTAATTCTAAATATAAAAATTGGGGTTTGTAAAGACCTTTTTAAAACCTTGAGACTCCGTCTCAAACTCTGCTAGCTTTTTGAAAAAAGCTAGGCAAAAACTTTTGCCGGAAACTA
>CABVAP010000221.1 GCA_902496345.1 uncultured Eubacteriales bacterium | reverse complement strand
CGATGCTTGAATGTATAAATTATGTGAAGTTATAGATTAAAAAAATAATAAATAGTGCAAGTTTATTACTAAATTAGATTCACGTGTTTTTGTCGTTTATAATAATTGACAATAATCTCATATATATGCTATTATATAAGTAGATTTATAAGACTGATAACTCTATTATTATATCGATTAAAAGAAAGGTGTAATTACTTGGAATATTGGGATTTATACGATAAAAACAGAAAACCTCTAAATAAAATTCACAAGCGTGGTTTACCTATGCAAGATGACGAATATCATATTGTTGTATCAATAGCCACAATAAATAACAAAAATGAAATTCTGATAACCCATAGGGACCCTAGAAAAGAAATGTACCCTGATATGTGGGAGATAACAGTTGGCTCTGCCTTAAGCGGGGAAAGCAGTAAATGTGCTGCTTTACGTGAACTGTTAGAAGAAACAGGTATACAAGCTAATCCATCAGAACTTATTTTAGTGGATACGATAACAAGTAGAACAAAAGGTAGATTTTCTTTTAATGATATTTATTTTGTTAAAAAGGACATTAAACTTTCTGAACTTACTATGCAAGAGGGCGAAACTACAGAGGCAAGATGGGTTACTTTTCCACAATTTAATAAAATGGCTGAAAATAATCAAATAGCAAAGTCATCTATAAAGCGTTTTGATGTAATACGGAATTTTCTTATGGACAAATAATTTTTGTAAACTGAAATGCCGTATAGACAAACGATTGTTTTTTGATAAAAGTGTAATTTTTGGATTTATGTTTAGAGTTGATAACGATTTTTTGAAACAAACAATGTTGATAAAATCTAAGTTTTTTAATTAATTGAAATGGTTTTAAATATTTTTTTGAAAAATTAAAATTTACTCTTGCATTTATGTTTTTAATGTGATATAATGTCAAATTGTTAGTACGGATATTCCGCTGTCGCTAAAGGGGCGTTAAGAATATCTAAGATTGAAAGGGAGGTTTATACCTTATGAACGCAAATATTATTAAAGAAATCGAAAAAGAACAACTTAAAAGCGAAGTTACTGATTTTAACGTTGGTGATACTGTTAGAGTATACGCTAAAGTTGTTGAAGGTACAAGAGAAAGACTTCAGATGTTTGAAGGTACTGTTTTAAAAAGACAAAACGGTGGTGCTCGTGAAACATTTACTGTAAGAAGAATTTCTTACGGTGTTGGTGTTGAAAGAACTTGGCCTTTACATTCACCAAGAATTGACAGAATTGAAGTTGTTAGATACGGTATCGTTAGACGTGCTAAACTTAACTATCTTCGTGACAGAATTGGTAAAGCTGCTAAAGTTAAAGAAGACATTAATAAGAGAATGAAATAATTAAAGATAATGGGCTGTATCATTTTTTGATACAGCCTGTTGTTTTATTAGGCTGAATATAACTGAATATAAAATAAAGAAAGGAAAAAGATATGAATATACAATGGTATCCCGGTCATATGACTAAAACAAGAAGAATGATGACAGAAAACATATCGTTAGTAGATATTGTTATTGAGCTTCTTGATGCACGTATTCCGTATAGTAGTAAAAACCCTGATATAGATAAACTTGCTCAAAATAAATTTAGGATTATTATACTAAACAAAGTTGACCTTGCAGACGACCAAAAAACAAAAAAATGGGCAGATTATTTTGAAAGCAAAGGTTACAAAGTTGTTTTGGTAAATTCTGTTTCCGGTAAAGGTTTGAAAGATATTACTGAATTTTCGAGAGAACTTATGAAAGAAAAACTTGAAAGGCTTAAACAAAGAGGTCGTATTTTTGTGCCAATTAGAGCGATGATTGCAGGTATTCCGAATGTTGGTAAATCGACTCTTATAAACAAATTTGTTGGTAAAGCAACTGCTAAAACCGGTGATAAACCGGGTGTAACAAGAGGTAAACAATGGGTAAAAATAAAAAAAGATTTTGAGCTTCTTGACACTCCAGGTATATTGTGGCCAAAGTTTGATGACCAAAGAGTTGGTATGAAACTTGCATTTACAGGTGCTGTAAACGATGATATTTTAGATTCATACACACTTGCTGTAAATTTAATTTCTTATTTAAGAGAATTATACCCAAATGCTATAAAAGAACGCTATAAAATTGATTTTGACGAAAGTGTTTCATCAGATGATATATTGATGAAAATAGGTGAGGCAAGAGGGTTTAAAATTAAAGGCGGAGAAATTGACTTAGACAGAAGTGCCAACATACTAATAGATGAGTTTAGAGGTTGTAAACTTGGTAAAATTTCATTAGAAAGTCCTGAAGATATTGAAGAATTAGAAAAACCAGAACAGTCAGAAAAATAATAAAATATTTTTGAATAATAAAAAATATTCTCCACATAATATTTATTGCAAAAGGTGATACGGTTGGTTTGAACTATACATCTATTTGCAATTAAATATTTTAATTTCAGGAGGATATTTTTTATGGACAAAATGGATAAGAGAAGCGAAAGACAATCTCAAAAAAATATGGAAAGAGAAACAAACAAAAGAAGTAACCGAACTGAATTTGCGAATGAAATTGATATGGAAACAAACAAAAAAAGCAACAAACAGGAAACTAACAAAAAATCTGAAAGATATAAATAATTATATTTGATTGACGGCTAATAAGGGCTGAAAAAGGGGGTTATCATAATATAACCCCTTTACATATTTTATGTAAATTGGGGTTTGTAGGGGTGAACCTTTTTAAGTAAAAAGATTTTAAGAACTAGTTTTGTGGTGGTTTTAGTTTTGGGTTTATAATCCGATTACATCGGAAATCTATTTATTTGCCTACGGCGTGAAAATTTTTGAATAAAGATATTTAAAAAAACTAGTTTTGTGGTGGTTTTAGTTTTTTGGTTTATAATCCGATTTAATTGGAAATCTATTTATTTGCCTACGGCGTGGTACTTTTTGATTGCAAAAAGTACCCAAAAACCTGGGGGGTTTCGATTCCCCCCAGACCCCCACAAACGAGCAGGGGAACACCCCTGCACCCCCGACATT
>CABVAP010000220.1 GCA_902496345.1 uncultured Eubacteriales bacterium | reverse complement strand
GTGGGTGTGGGCAAAGCCCACGGTTTTAAGGGGTGGTGGGGCAAAGCCCCACGGTCTTAATCGACAAACCCCAATTTTATTAATCGTAATTTTCTATAAATCGGATTTGTTACGGTCTGATATTTTTTGGTATTTAATGTTATTTACAAAATTCTATCTCTGGAGTATAATATAACGCATAGACAAAATAAAAATTTAATTTTAAGCCGTTAGAGCATTTTATCTAACTGAATGTATGATTTGTGTTACAGTTAGAATAAAAATGCTTAATTTTTTGGAGGTAGAGTTTAATATGGTTAGGATTATAAAAAAAGACGGTACATTAGAAGACTTTGATGAAAATAAAATTGCGGCAGCCGTTACAAAATCTGCAAATAGGGTTATGTATAAATTTAAGCCCTACGAAATAACTCAAATTTGCGAATATATAAAAAATGAAATCGCTAAAAACGAACTTACAGATGTACCTATTCAGACTATGCATAACCTTGTTGAAAGTGCTTTGGAAATCGTTGAACCTAAAGTTGCTAAGAGTTATAAAGACTATCGAAACTATAAAAAGGATTTTGTGCATATGCTTGATGATGTTTATCAAAAAGCACAATCTATTATGTATATCGGCGACAAGGAAAACAGCAATACCGACAGTGCATTAGTTGCAACAAAAAGAAGTCTTATCTACAATCACTTAAATAAAGAATTATATCAAAAGTTTTTCCTTACAACACAGGAACTTCAGGCGTGTAAAGAAGGTTATATCTACATACACGATATGGCATCAAGACGTGACACTATGAATTGTTGTCTTTTCGATATGGGTAGTGTTTTAAAAGGTGGCTTTGAAATGGGTAACCTTTGGTACAACGAGCCAAAAACTTTGGCAGTTGCTTTTGATGTTATTGGTGACGTTGTTTTATCAACTGCTGCTCAACAATATGGTGGTTTTACCGTTCCTGAAATTGATAAAATTCTCGACCCTTACGCAGAAAAAAGCTACACAAAATATTACAATGAAATTATCGATATGCTTAAACATTGTAAAAACTATAATTTATCCGAAAATGACTATTCTTATGCTGATAAAAAAGCAATACAAAAGGTAAAGCGTGAGTTTGAACAAGGTTTTCAAGGAATTGAATATAAACTTAATTCTGTTGGTTCTTCAAGAGGGGATTATCCTTTTGTAACTATAACTCTTGGTCTTGGTAGAACTAGATTTGCAAAGATGGCGTCAATTACTGCCCTCGAAGTTCACAGAAAAGGACAAGGCAAGGCCGATTGTAAAAAGCCTGTTTTATTCCCTAAAATCGTATTTCTTTATGATGAACAGCTTCACGGAGAGGGCTGTGAACTAGAAGATGTATTTAATGAGGGGATTGAATGTTCTAGAAAAACTATGTACCCTGACTGGTTAAGTTTATCTGGTGATAGTTATGTGGCTAAAGCATATAAAAAATATGGTGTTGTTATAAGCCCTATGGGTTGTAGAGCTTTCTTATCTTTATGGTTTGAAAGAGGTGGAATTGAACCTGCTGACGAAAATGATAAACCTATTGTTGTCGGAAGATGGAACGCCGGTGCAATTTCTCTCCACTTACCTATGATTCTTGCAAAAGCTAGGTCTGAAAGTAAGGATTTTTACGAAGTTTTAGACTATTATCTTGAAATGATAAGAAATCTCCATATACGTACTTTTGAATATCTTGGGGAAATGAAAGCATCTACAAATCCCCTTGCTTATTGTGAAGGTGGTTTTTATGGTGGGCATCTTAAACCTAATGAAAAAATTAAACCTTTACTTAAATATTCTACAGCATCTTTTGGCATAACTGCACTTAACGAACTTCAACAGCTTTATAATAAAAAATCTATTGCTGAAGACGGTGCTTTTGCCCTTGAGGTTATGGAATATATAAATAAAAAGACAGAAGAATTTAAAAAAGAAGACGGTATATTATATGCTATTTACGGCACACCTGCTGAAAGCTTATGTGGCTTACAGGTTACTCAATTTAGAAAAAAATATGGTGTTATTCCTAACGTTTCTGACAGGGAATATGTAAGTAATTCTTTCCATTGTCACGTTAGCGAAGATATTTCACCTATACAAAAACAAGACCTTGAAAAACGTTTCTGGGATTTATTGAATGGGGGAAAAATACAGTACGTTAAATATCCAATTGGTTATAACGTTCCTGCTGTTAAAACTCTTGTTAGACGAGCTATGAATATGGGATTTTATGAGGGAGTAAACTTATCACTTGCATACTGTGATGACTGTGGACACGAAGAGTTAGATATGGACGTTTGTCCTAAATGTGGAAGTCACAACCTTACAAAAATTGACCGTATGAATGGATATTTAAGCTATTCTAGGGTGCACGGTGATACAAGGCTTAATGCTGCAAAAATGGCAGAAATAGCCGACAGAAAGAGTATGTAATTTTTAATTTGAAAGGAATTTGTTATGAAATATCACAATATTACAAAAGACGATATGCTTAACGGTTCTGGACTTAGGGTTGTGCTTTGGGTTTCTGGCTGTGCTCACCATTGCCCAGGCTGTCAAAACCCTATTACCTGGAACCCTGATGATGGACTTGAATTTGACGATACTGCAAAGGAAGAAATTTTTACTGAACTTGACAAGGATTATGTTGACGGTATAACATTTAGTGGTGGTGACCCTCTTTTTACTGGGAACAGGGAATGTATCGGAAAATTTATTGATGAAATAAAAGAAAAGTATCCAAAAAAAACAATATGGTTATATACGGGATACCCTTGGGAAAGCATAAACTCTATTGATTTTATAAAGAAAATTGATGTCCTTGTTGACGGAAAGTTTGTTTCTGAATTTAAAGACAATTCTCTACACTGGAAAGGCTCTTCTAACCAGAGAGTTATAGATGTTCAAAAAACTTTCAAAAGAGCAGAGGTTGTGTTATACAATTTATAGGGGCATTGGTAAATTGGGGTTTGTAGGGATAACCTTTTTAAGTAAAAAGATTTTAAAAACCAGTTTTGTGGTGGTTTCAGTTTTTGGTTTATAATTCGATTTTATCGGAAATCTATTTATTTGCCTACGGCGTGGTACTTTTTGACTGCAAAAAGTACCCAAAAACCTGGGGGGTTTCGATTCCCCCCAGACCCCCACAAACGAGCAGGGGACACCCCTGCACCCCCGACATTTGGCAGTTTGTAGGCAATTTAATTTTTATTTGCAATCGTTTATGGCT
>CABVAP010000219.1 GCA_902496345.1 uncultured Eubacteriales bacterium | reverse complement strand
GGACACCCCTGCACCCCCGACATTTGGCAGTTTGTAGGCGATTTAATTTTAATTACGATATATTTGTAATTTATTTTGGTAAAAATAAAGCTTTTGCAAGAATTTTATTTTTGCTTACATAAGGCGACAGCAAGACAGGAAACGTAGTTTCCGACAAAAGTTTTTGCCTAGCTTTTTTCAAAAAGCTAGTAGGGTGGTGGGGCAAAGCCCCACGGTCTTTACAAACCCCAATTTAAAATCCTACTCGTATTCTTTCATAAATCCGCTTTTCAAGAGCTTTCTGCCTCTAAAAATTCTGTTTTTAACTTTGGATAAAGATTGGTTTGTAACATCGGCAATCTCTTGATAAGATAACCCCTTTTGATGATATAATACAATAGGTATTTTGTACATTTCTGGAAGCTCGCCAAGTAGCTTTTCAATATTTTCTTTCTCTTCTTTTCTTATGTATTCTTTTTCTGGTGATTCGTCAGTAGATGCATCGTATACAACATTGTCAATTGAAACAGTTTCACATTTTTTCTTTCTTCTGTAGTCAATAATAGCATTTGTAGTTATTTTTGTAACCCAAGTAGCAAATTTAAACTCACTAGAATACTTGTCAAGGTTTCGATAAATTTTTATAAACACCTCTTGAGCAAGGTCGTTTGCCTCTTCTCTGTCATTAATCATTTTTAAGATTATAGAGTACACAAGATTTTTGTACCTTGAGATAATAATTTCAAAGTACTCTTCTTCTCCGTTTATACACTTTGAAACAATTTCAACATCAGTAAGCTCAGCAAAATCTGATTTTCTATTCATAACACACACCTCTAGTTTTCAAACAAAATAGTTTTGTTGATACGGTCGTACCCAATAACAGTATTAGAAAAAATCCCTTGTATAAATTTTTCAAATCTTTCCGGTTCAGTAAGGGCAGGGCTAAAATGAGTAAGCCAAAGCTCTTTAACGTTTGCATCTTTAGCTGTTTTACCCGCTTCAGAAAATAGCATATGTTTGTGTTCAATGGCTTTATCTTTTTTGTCGTCTTCGCCATACATACCCTCGCAAATAAATAGGTCTGAATTTTGTGCAAACTCTGCAAGTTTAGGGAAAGGTCTAGAATCCGTACAATAAGTAACCTTTATCCCTTTTCTATCCTCACCAAGGACATCATCAGATGTATAATTATTTCCGTCAAATGTAACAACTTCTCCCTTTTGAAGAATGGACCAAGTTTCTTTAGGAAGACCAAATTTTTTAGCCTTTTCAATGTCAAACTTGCCTTTTCTTCTGATATTAAGAGAATACGCATAACAAGTGATTGCGTGGTCGGCTTTAACAGCTTTAATTGTCAAATCGTCAAAGTTAAACACATCGTCCTCGTCATTTTGAATTTCAATTATTTTGACAGGGAAAGGAAGTTCGGGGGCAATAGTCATAAGCCCGTTAAAAACTCTTTCAAGACCTTTAGGACCGATAATAGTAAGCTCTTCTGTTCTGCCGGAATTACCAATAGTCAAGAGCATACCGGCAAGACCAGATATATGGTCAGCGTGGTAATGTGTAAAGCACATAACGTCAATATTTTTAAAACCCCAACCAAGTATTTTAAGAGTAACCTGTGTACCCTCTCCACAATCGATAAGCATAAGCCTACCTTTGTATCGACATAATAAAGAAGTAAGAAATCTATTAGGAAGTGGCATCATACCACCTGTACCGAGCAAAGCAACATCAAGCATAAATAACAACCCTCTACTAATTCATAAAATTCTAAAGTTTATAATACCACATTTTCAAAACAAAAAAAAGACCTAAAATAAATGTTTACAATTTATACACATATATTCAAGGTCTATTTATTCAATATTGAAATTATGCCAAAGCTTTTTCTAACTTATCAAGTTCAGTTCTCGGAAACCACATTAAAAGTTCACGATATTGTTCCCTGTTTAATCCCTCTGTTGTTGTGTAAATTTCAATTTTTCCGTCAACGGAAGCAATTTTAAATTTCATAAGAATTTTTTGAAAATCAGTTTTATCCATAAAAGCCATCTCCTTAAATTTTGTTTAATCAGATTTAGTTTTATTTTTTTGCTTTTTAAAAATTTCAAGAATACCCATAACAAACAGGAATCCCCCAAAACATTTTCTTAAAATATCAGGTTGCATATTTACTGCCACAATAGCACCAACCCCCGCACCGATAAGACCAAAGATGATAATTTTCCAAAGCACCTTTTTTTCGATATTTCCACTTTTAGAATGAGTAATCAGTGCAATAACAGCAGTGGGAATAAAATATATGAGATTAAAGTTTTGAGCTACTTGTTGTTCATAGTCAAAAAATATACTTAAAGCGGGGATAAGTATAGTTCCACCGCCAATCCCCATACCGCTTATAACGCCGGATAAGACACCAATAAGAATAAGCCAAAACATAGTCATAAAATCATCTTCACCGCCGCCAAAATCATAAAAGCACCAAATATTTTATGAAGCCATTTATCAGAGATTTTATTTAATAACTTTGCACCGATAAATCCGCCAACCATACCACCAATAGAAAGAACAATGACATTAAACCATTGAATGTCAACATTTTTCATATATATAAACATACTCAAAATTGACAAAGGAAGTATAATAGCGATGGCCGTTGCGTGAGCTTTATGTGGTTCTATTTTCAAAAAGCGTTCCATCGCAGGAACAACGATAGTTCCGCCACCAGAGCCAAAAAGTCCATTAGCAAAACCAGCCACAACTCCAATAACAGCAGAAATAAAACCTTTTTTGCACAATAAAATCACCTCAAAAATATTTTAGCACAAAGAAATATTTTTATACTAACAACCGTTTTTTATTTTAAAAACAATAACGCCAAACAATTAAACCTTAAATTTTTAACATAAAACCCAAAAGGCATTTCATCAAACCAACAAACTTTTTAATAAAATTTATTCAATTTAAAAAGCGTGTCGATTTTAGGTAAGCACCCAACTTATACACGCTTTTTGAATTATTTTATTTAACAAATTGGGGTTTGTCGATTAAGACCGTGGGGCTTTGCCCCACCACCCCTTTAAAACCGTGGGCTTTGCCCACACCCACAAGCCTTTGAAAAGGCTTGACCTAAACTTTTGCCGGAAACTATCGTTTCCTGTCTTGTTGTCGACTAAAGGTGGCTAATCTAAAATTTTCACAAAAACTTTATCTTTGCTAAAACAAATCCATAAACGATTGCAAATAAAAAATT
>CABVAP010000218.1 GCA_902496345.1 uncultured Eubacteriales bacterium | reverse complement strand
TACTTTTTGCAATCAAAAAGTACCACGCCGTAGGCAAATAAATAGATTTCCAATGAAATTGTATATAAACAAAAAACTAAAACCACCACAAAACCAGTTTTTTTAAATATCTTTATTCAAAAATTTTCACGCCGTAGGCAAATAAATAGATTTCCGATAAAATCGGACATAAACCAAAAAACTAAAACCACCCTAAAACTAGTCTTTTAAATCTTTTTATTTAAAAAGGTCACCCCTACAAACCCCAATTTACCTGCTACTTTTCAAGTAGTCAACTTCTTTTTTTGTAAGGCTTCTGTATTCGCCCTTTTTGAGATTTCCAAGTTCAATTTTACCAACAGCAATTCTTTTTAGCTTGAGAACATTGCAACCAATAGCCTTGCACATTTTACGTACTTGTCTGTTTCTGCCCTCGTGAATAGTAATTTTGAGATTTGCCCATTTGTCAGAACTGTTTATTATAGACAGTTTTGCTTTAGATGTTTTGTATCCGTCAATAATAAGTCCATTTTCAAATTTTGAAATATCAGAGCTTGACGGTATTCTGTCAACTTTGGCAATATACACTTTTTCAACGTTGTGTTTTGGGTGAGTAAGAGTATAAGTAAGCTCACCGTCATTCGTCATAATTAAAAGACCAGATGTATCATAGTCAAGTCGCCCAACAGGATAAATTCTTTCGTCAATGTCTTTAAAATAATCAAGAACCGTTTTTCTGTCGTATTGGTCTTTGACAGTTGTAACACACCCCTCAGGCTTGTTAAATAATATGTAAACATAATTTTGTCCTTTTGAAACTCTTTTACCGTTGTATTCAACAATATCTTTTTTATCATCAACTTTTGTACCAAGTTCACGTATAACTTTGCCATTTACAGAGATTTTACCGTCTAAAATAAGTTCCTCTGATTTTCTTCTAGATGCGACACCTGCCTCAGCAAGATATTTTTGTAATCTTAAAAGCATAATAACCCCCTTGAATAAATTTGTTTATTTCTTAGTTTTTATTATATCATAATTCCACGAAAATAAAAGTATATATATTAAAAACCATATATCAAAAACCTTTAAATACAGGGGGATAAAAAATGTTTAAAAATAGTTTTATATCACTAATTTTGATATTTTTAATATTATCAATAAATTTAAATATAACTGTTGCAGAAAAAAATGTATCTTCTCCAAAAATAACAGCAAAAGGGGCAGTATTAATTGATTACGAAACAGGTAGAGTTTTGTGGGGCAATAACGAAAACACGCCCCTTGCTATGGCAAGTACAACAAAAATAATGACAGCAATAACAGCAATAGAAAAAGGGAATTTATCTGATGAAGTTGTTGTGTCAAAAAGGTCGGCATCAGCTCCAAAAACGAAAATGAATCTTGAAACAGGTGAGAAAATACAGTTAAAGAATTTGTTATATGCACTAATGTTGGAGTCTGCAAACGATTCAGCAATAGCTATTGCTGAGCATATAGGAGGAAGTGTTGAGAATTTTTGTAGCGATATGACAAAAAAGGCAAAGGAGATAGGTGCGAAAAACACAGTATTTAAAACACCAAACGGATTAGATTTAGATGACCACCATTCAACAGCGTACGATATGGCTATAATAGCAAGATACGCATTAAGAAACGAAACATTTAGAGAGATAATTTCGACTAGGTCAATATCGTTTAAGAGCAATAAAAAAAGTTATTCATTTACAAATAAAGACAGATTACTTTCGGAGTATGAGGGGGCTATAGGAGTAAAGACAGGATTTACGGGCAAAGCAGGTCATTGTTTTGTAGGTTCGGCAAAAAGGGGTAATTTGTGGCTTGTAAGCACAGTTTTAGCAAGTGGTTGGGGAAATAAAGGAAAAGAGCAGAAATGGATTGATACAAAAAATCTTTTAAACTATGGTTTTGAAAATTTTGAATATGTAACACCATTTACAGAGGGTGAAAAAGTATGTGAAATTCCGGTAAAAAAGGGAAACACAGAAACAATAGAAGCATTGTTAAATAATTCGATAAAATTGTGCATAAAAAAAGACGGTTCAGAAAAAGTCCGACTAGAGAAGAAAGTACCAAAAGAATTATTTGCCCCTATAAAAAAGGGTGATAAAATCGGTTTTGCAGAAGTTTACATAGATGATAAATTATTTTCAAAAACAGAAATAATATCAGGTACAACTACTGCAAAAAAGACATTTATCGATTATTTTGAGAATATAATAAAGTTCTGGTCAATAGAAAAAATATTCTAAATATTTTGTTGTTTTAGGTTTGTCATTCACTCTTTTTAAATATTTTGACAACAAATTTCGCAACGATACCAACAAAAATAGCAGCAGCGAGAGTTCCCTCACGCACACCCTCAATTTTTTGGAGAAAAACAAGACCCAAAACACAAGCAATAACAACAAGTGAAACATCAACACAAATTTTCATTGCACTAAATTTGAATTTAAATTTTTTACATATAGCAATTGCAAGACCTTCGCCCGGCAATGTAGTAACTTGGGAAACAACCTCACAGGCAACTCCAATCCCAACGAATATTATACCAACGATACAGATAACCCATTGACCAAAATAGCTACTATATTCAATACTTTCAATAGTCCAGATTGCGAAGTCAATTAAATATCCAAATACAACAACAACAGGTATTTGCATAAGCTGAAAAGGATGAAACTCTTTTCGCAAAATAGCGACCTGCAATAATATAATAACACCATTAATTACAATTGTTGCAACACCCATACTCATAGGGGTAATGAGAGAAAAAGCATAAGGAATATTTGATATAGGTGATGTTCCAAGGTTTGATTTTACAGAAAATGCAACCCCAAAGGACATAATACAAAGTCCCAAAAACAACATCAAAAATCTAACAGGAATACTAATTTCTTTTTTCTTTTCTCTTTCTCTCTGCAATCTTCTTTCTCTTCTACTCATTTTCTTTCCTCTTTCTTTTATCTTTAAATTTAAAGGTCTATAAATTAAAAATTGGGGTTTGTAAAGACCGTGGGGCTTTGCCCCACCACCCCTTTAAAACCGTGGGCTTTGCCCACACCCACAAGCCTTTGAAAAGGCTTGACCTAAACTTTTGCCGGAAACTATCGTTTCCTGTCTTGTTGTCGACTAAAGGTGGCTAATCTAAAATTTTTACAAAAGCTTTATTTTTTTGAAACCTTTTTCTATCGCAAAAAGGTTTCAAACTTCCAAAAATGCTCTTGAAGCATTTTAAGACCTTGGG
>CABVAP010000217.1 GCA_902496345.1 uncultured Eubacteriales bacterium | reverse complement strand
TGCGGATAAAAGTCTGCGACGCTTTTTGAAATCGACAATAACGATAAAAATTAATTTTTTGGATAGCCTGTAATTCTTGAAAAGAATTTTAAATTTTTTTGAAATTATGTGAAAAAATTTTTTGATATGGCTTAAGAGTGGCTTATTAATCACATTTTTTGAAAAATAAAAAATTTAAAAAAAATAAAAAAATTTTTCAAAAAAGTGTTAAGTTATTTTTTATATTGACGATATATATATTGTAAGTGATAAATGATAAATTATAATGATAAAAAAATTACCCGGGAAATGATTTTATTATTATTTAATTTATATTTATAACATAATATATTATATTATAAATGCAAAAGGATTTGCATTAAATTTAAATCAATGGAGGGATTTACTATGGCTAGTAATACAGTAATTAACACAAACATTAGAGCTTTAAACTCACACAGAAATTTATCTTCAGTAGGTAGCAAATTATCAAAAGCAAGCCAGAGATTATCAAGCGGTAAAAAAATCAACAGCGCTGCTGATGATGCTGCAGGTTTAGCAATCTCTGAAAAAATGAGAGCTCAAATCAAAGGTCTTGATATGGCTGACAAAAATGCACAGGATGCAATCAGCTTAATCCAGACAGCAGAAGGTTCAATTAGTGAAATCGAATCTATGCTTCAAAGAATGAGAGAACTTACAGTTCAGGCTTCAAACGATACAAACGCTACAGCTGACCGTGATAAAATTGCTGAAGAGCTTACTCAGCTTCAGGATGAAATCAGTGCTATGGCTGGTAGAACTGAATTCAATGAAAAGAAACTTGCTACTGGTTCTTTCGATGCTGCTAAAAATGACCTTTACTTCCAGATTGGTGCTAATGCAAGACAGAGCATTACATTAAACATTGCTACAATGACTGCTACTGCTTTAGGTGTAGCGAGTATTGCAGATAAGGTTGAAGATCTTGGAAAAACTGCAGGTAAAGGTGCTAGTATTTCAGATTTAATCACTACTATCGATACTGCTATCAGCAAAGTTTCTTCTGAGAGAAGTAACCTTGGTGCTAAACAAAACAGACTTGAATACACAAGTGAAAACCTTGAAATTTCAAGCGAAAACCTTTCTTCAGCTAAATCTCGTATAGAAGATGCAGATATGGCTAAAGAAATGATGAACGTAACTGCACAGAACGTTCTTCAACAGGCTGCAACTTCTATGCTTGCACAGGCTAACCAGTCTACAAGCCAGGTTGTATCTTTATTACAGTAATCTAATAGTTTATTGTAAAATTATTGTACTTATGAATGGCGTTGCCGAGAAATCGGCAACGTTATTTTTTGTGCGATAAATTTGAGGTTCTAAAAATAGTCGTATAATAAAAATAGCAATCTTTACATAATGTAAAAACTGCTACTTGACTTTTGATGTAAAAACTGTTACTATATAGGTACAAAAGGTAGTCAACTCTACGGAGTAGCTTCCACGTAAGATGTTTATTTAAAAATAACCACTTAGCTTGGGGGCAGGGTGGTTATTTTTTTGTACCTATGTAAATTGTAACTACAAGTGTAGCGAATGCTATCAAAAGTGATAAAATTTCGTATATACTCACAGTACCCACCTCCTTTCGGAAGTGGAAACCACCCAGCAGATTGACTACCGACTTCTATTATAACAGTTTTTATAAAATTGTCAATTATTTTAAATTATGGTTGTTTTTTGATGATTTTGGGAAAATTTTAAGACCGTGAGATATGAATAATCTCAACGGTCTTTAGTTTTATATGAGTTATCTTCCTATAAGCATATTTTCTATAAAAGTACCATAGCCTCTTGATGGGTCACGTACAAAAACGTGAGTAACAGCACCGATTAGTTTACCATTTTGAATTATTGGGCTGCCACTCATACCTTGTACAATGCCATTTGTTTTTGCTAAAAGTCTTTTGTCAACCATTTTTATAATCATACCCTTTGTATTATCACTATTATATCTATTAATGCTCTCGATATTTATCTTAAATTGTTCTACTTTATCATCTTCAACGTTTGCAAGTATATACGCATCGCCCTCTGTGACTTCATTTTGAAAAGCTACTGGTAGCTCTTTACCTATATAAGAATTGTCGTTGATTTTGCCAAAAATTCCTCTTTCGTTATTTTCTGATATACTTCCTATGACTTTTTCTTTATTTATGTCGCCAAGTAATTCGCCAGGATTTCCACTTGCACCCTTTTTTACAGAAATTACTTTTGACGGCATAATTTCTCCGTCTTTAACTTTCATAATTTGTTTAGTATCAACATCGACAATGCCGTGGCCAAGTGCTGCAAATTCGTTTGTTTGGGGGTCGATATAGGTTATTGTGCCGATACCCTGTGTACTATCACGAACCCAGATGCCTATTTTTTTCTTGCCGGTTTCTTTATCTGTTATCGGCGTCACGTCAGCCGAAAAGCTTTTATTTTCCCTTAATCCTTCGAAATGTATATTTTCATTGGAATTTTCTATGACGTTTATAAGTTCGTTTTTATCTGAAAGTTCTTTGCCATTGGCTTTAAGAAGTATATCGCCGATTTCGATTTTTCCGTCACACGGTAAAAAATCATCACCAGTTGAATCTTCAACTTCGCCAAGTGCAAGTACCATAATGCCGTCAGTATTTATCTTTACACCGATTGTTTTACCACAAGGGATAAGTTTTTGATGTGGTACGACGGAAACTTTAACGTCTTTCATAGGTATACCAAGGAAAGACAATTTCATATTCATAGTACACTTACTATCTGCCCAAACACACAAAGGTTTATCTAAATCAACCGAAACAGATTCACTAAGTTCTTGTTTATTTATATTTATATCTGCCTTATTTACCCTAGAAATGGTCGCAGCAACAGGGACGTTAAACTGAAAATTTTGCTCTTTTCCGGCGATTATATTAATCTCATCAGGAAACATAACAAAATCAAAAATACCTTTTCCGAGAATAAAAGAGAATGCAAGGCAAATAATAATTATATAAAATCTTTTAGATTTTAAAAGATTTAAAAAATCGTACATAAAAGTCACTTCCCTGCAAATATCGATATTATAAGAGATAACAACTCTTACTACAGTAGTTTTTCCACAGAAAGTTTTTTTATACATTGGTGTATAAATTGGGGGTTGTCGATTAAGACCGTGGGGCTTTGCCCCACCACCCCTTTAAAACCGTGGGCTTTGCCCACACCCACAAGCCTTTGAAAAGGCTTGACCTAAACTTTTGTCGGAAACTATCGTTTCCTGTCTTGTTGTCGACTAAAGGTGGCTAATTTAAAATTTCTACAAAAGCTTTATTTTTGCTAAAACAAAGCCATAAACGATTACAA
>CABVAP010000216.1 GCA_902496345.1 uncultured Eubacteriales bacterium | reverse complement strand
AAATCGCATTTTCGCTGAGGAAAACAGCTGTTTCAAGGGCTTAAAAGCCTTGTGCGAAGAAACAGCTGTTTACTCATCTAGTTTAATTTGCAAAAAATCGTTGATTTTTTGCAAGGCTGTCGACTTTATCGACAGCCTGAAACCCCGTTATATTAAAGTAGTTTTAATGTAACGGGGTTTATGTTATTGGGTGAAGTTATATGAAACTTAAATTTTTATAAATTTACAAAGTAGGTGTCAAATATAGCTGATAACAAATACCTTTTAAATTAATATTTTTCAATGTCAATCTTTTCTGCTGTGTATTCCCTTTTTAAAACAGATTTGCATATAAAGTCAAATTTGTTTGTATTATCACTTACATAAAAATTGATTTTTCCACTATTTTTAGCAAGCATATCATTGTTTCTTAAATGCTCTTCCATTTTTTTCGCTGTTGCATAAGCCGGGTCCACAATTTTTATGTTTTCCCCTATGACATTGCCTATACATTTTTTTAATATTGGGTAATGAGTACAGCCAAGAATTATCGAATCTATTCCATTTTTGACAAGCTCTTTTAAATAAATTTTTGCTACTGAATAAGCAACTTCATTATCAACCCAGCCTTCTTCGGCAAGTGGTACGAAAAGTGGACAAGCTTTTGAATATACTTGAATTTCGCTATCAATTGCTTTTAACTTCTTCTCGTACGCTCCACTTTTGACAGTTCCCTCTGTTCCTATTATACCTACAATTTTGTTCTTTGTCGCTTTTATACAAGACTCAACCCCTGGTGTTACTACACCAATTAATGGAACTGAAAATTCTTTTGTTAAATCATCAAAACAGTTTGAACTAACCGTATTACAGGCAATTATTACAGCTTTTACATCTTTTGAAAGAAGAAACCTTATAATCTGGCTTGAAAATTTTGTTATGGTTTCCTTTGACTTTGAACCATACGGAACCCTCGCTGTGTCACCAAAATAAACTATATCTTCATTTGGCAATGCTTTCATAACCTGTTTTACAACAGTAAGCCCTCCAACTCCAGAATCAAAAATCCCTATAGGTCTATTGTCCATTGTCTACACCTTCTATTCCTATGCTTTCGCTCTTTTGTTTAATAAATAAAGCAAGCTCCACACATTTATGTGGGAGTTACTTATGTTTTAATAATGAAGCACAAAAATGCCAATCATTATAATAATTTAATAGCCTAAATATCTTATCTTTTATCTCTGTTAAGACCAAGCTCAATTAATCTATCTAAAAGCTCAACCTTATCTATTCCACAAGCTTCAAACAACATAGGATACATACTTATTGATGTAAACCCTGGGAACGTATTTATTTCATTGAAAATTACTTTATTAGTGTCTTTCTCAACAAAGAAATCTACCCTTGAAAGTCCACAGCCGTCAAGTGCTTTAAATATTCTTACTGCTTTTTCTCTTATCTCGTCAGAAATTTTTTCGTCAAGATTTGCTGGAATAACAGTTTTTGATTCTTTGTTGTTATATTTTGCGTCAAAGTCATAAAAATCTGCTGAATCTGCTGCAAGTACTTCACCTACACAAGAGGCTGCAATTTCGTTATTTCCTAACACACCACATTCAACTTCTCTACCATACACCATTTCTTCGATTACGATTGTTCTATCGTGTTCACAAGCAAGGGCGATTGCGTCAACAAGCTGTTCTCTATTATCGGCTTTTGTAACACCTACTGATGAACCTGCATTTGATGGTTTTACAAAGCAAGGGTATGTTACTTTACTTTCGATTTTTTCGTAAATTTTGTTGAGTTCTTCATCTGTTGCGTCTTCAAACATATTTTTATACACTACTGTATATTTTGCTTGGTCAATACCTATGCTATCTGCAACAATTTTTGTATAAGATTTATCCATAGATATACTTGAGGCAAGAACACCACAGCCAACATAAGGTATGCCGGCAAGTTCTAAAAGACCCTGAATAGTTCCGTCTTCGCCATATTTTCCGTGGAGAACAGGGATAACTATATCAACAGGGATAACTTTGAACTTATTTCCTACAATTCGTAAAAGTCCGTGATGTTCAGCATCTGGGCTTAAAATAACCCTTGTTGAATATTTTTCCCAGTTACCTGTTGTAATATTTTCAACAGAACCGTCATACATAAGCCATCTGCCGTCTTCTGTTATATAAACCGGCATAACAAAATATTTATCTTTATCAAGTGATGAAATAACTGTAGTAGCTGAAATTTTTGATATTTCGTGTTCTGATGATTGACCTCCAAACAAAACAACAACAACTTTCTTATTCATTATATAATACCTCTTTCTGAACTGTTTTACTGTAAACAGGTCATCAAAAAAATGATGACCTCAACAGATATTTTCCTATCGTACTATTATATGCCAAAATTTAAATTATAGCAACACAACAATTTAATTTTTTTTAATATTTTAGCAAAAACAAAATATATTTTCAAAAACAGCCTACATCTACATATTTTGATACTTCGAATACATATAATTTAAAATTTGAGCGTGTGACTGCTCATCAGTCATTATTTCAAACAACGCATCTCGTATTTCGGTATTTAAAAACGAAAAATAAATTTTTCTATAAAACTCAACTGCTCCCAATTCTTCAAAGATTGATTTTGAAAAGTTTTCAAGCATATTATCTGAAACGGGTTTTTCTTCAACAATCAAATCTTCCTCACTTGGTTGGTTACCTGTCACTATCTCATAAATTTCGGTGAAAATTTTCTTATGCTTCTCCTCATCGTGATGAATTTTATGGAACACCTTTTTATCTTCTTCGTTAGTCAACATATTTGCGATTGTATCATAATATTTTGCGTCAACCTTTTCATCTCGAATTGCCTCTAATAGCATTCCTACAACGTATTTATTTAATTCTGAGTAATCGGAATTATCTTCGTTTGTTGGTGGGGTTGTGTCTGGGGTTGTATCTGGCTCGTTATGGGTATGCTGGGCATATTGTGTTGGGTTAGCTATGTTAGGGTATTGGGTTGCATTTGTTGACGGGGTGTACTGTGGGGCAGGGTAGGGGGATTTGTGGGGTTGTGTTTGGGATTGTGTTTGTTGTTGTGCTTGGGGTTGCGTCTGTTGGCTTCTATTTATTCTTGAATTATATGGATACATATTTACCTCCGATTTATTTTTTGTTTTTTTTATTTTCTGTACAGTATATGCTGGTTGGGTGCCAAATGATACATTTTTACAAATTGGGGGTTGTCGATTAAGACCGTGGGGCTTTGCCCCACCACCCCTTTAAAACCGTGGGCTTTGCCCACACCCACAAGCCTTTGAAAAGGCTTGACCTAAACTTTTGCCGGAAACTATCGTTTCCTGTCTTGTT
>CABVAP010000215.1 GCA_902496345.1 uncultured Eubacteriales bacterium | reverse complement strand
ACCTTAAAATAGATGATTATTAGATATTTATGAATGAAAAATGGGTAAACTCAATAAAATCCATAGCTTGACAATGAGCAGGAAAAACATTATAATTTTTTTAAGGCTTGGGGCTTTCGCCCCTTGCCGTTACATTAGCTTAATAACTAAGCTAATTACTGTACTAATTAAAGTTATTAGTGCAGTGACGAAAGCTATCTTTTGAGTTGGGGTTGCTTTCGTATTTGATTTATTGGAACTTATAATTATGTAAATGGTAGTTACATTTTTATAAGTTCTTTTTTTGTTTTTCCTGCTCATTGTTTTCACCTCCTTTCTTGACTATGGCTATAGTATATCAACCTTTGGTAGATTTATCAAGTGTTTTTTCGCAAAAATATTGACAATGGTAATTTTTTTTGATAATATCTTATCAGGAGGTGCTTATTAATGAATAAAAGAATAAAAGAATTACGAAAAATTTTAAATCTAACTCAAAGAAAATTCGGTGAAAAAATAGGTCTTACTGATGTAGCTATAAGCAGATACGAAAAAGGAGAACGAAATATCACTCAACAAGTGTTTATGTCCATCTGCCGAGAATTTAGTGTCAATGAAGAATGGTTACGAACTGGCAACGGTGAGATGTTTAATGAAGTTTCTAAAGAAAACGAAATTTCTAAATGGGTTAATAACGTTCTGAAAGATAGACCAGATAACTTTAAAAAAAGGCTATTGTCGGTGTTATCTTCTTTAAATGAAAATGATTGGGAATTTTTAGAACGCAAAGCAAAAGAATTATTATCCATTGAAACAGATGAGACACCGGCTTCTAAAAACTCAAATAATGAATTATCTGCTACAAGAGAAATGAGTTAAAAACCAGCCTATGAAATAACAGACGAAGAAATTGACGAAGAAGTCGAAGCCTATCGCCAACAACTAATTCTTGAAAAGAAACAGACAGAAAAATCATCAGCTTTGCCAAAGGACGAATTAGCATAATATCGAAAAAGAAATAATTTTATAAGTTTACAGTAAGAAAGGAAAATTAAATTGTTAATAAAATACTCTAAACAAGCATTAAAATTTCTTCAAAAACAGGATAAAATTACTCAAAAACGAATACTTAAAGCCATAAATCTTCTTCCTTTAGGAGATGTGAAAAAATTACAAAATAAAAATGGTTATAGGTTTCGTGTTGGTGATTTTAGAATTATTTTTGATAAAGATGGTAATATATTATTTATTGAAAAAATAGATAACCGAGGACAGATTTATAAATAAGGAGGAATTTAAAATGACAGCAATAAAAGAAAGAATATTAGGTGCTATAACAGTTATGAGTGATACAGACGCTGAAAAAATATGGTTCATAATAAAAAATAATTTTAATAACGATTTATGGGATAACATAGAAGAAGTTGAACCTGACGAATTGGATTTAAAAATGCTCAAAGAAATTGAAAATGACCCCGATTGTAAAGAATTTATTTCACAAGAAGAAGTATTTAAACTATTAAATGAATAAACCTATAAATTTTAAATAAAACTAATTCCAATGTCACTTCCGTTTTATTATTAGAACGGAGGAACACAAATGAAAAAAAGAGGAAATGGTAGCGGAGGAATAATCGACCGAGGCAAAGGTCGATACCTACGCTACTCAATACGAATAACTACAGGATATGACAAGGACGGTAGACAACAGTTCAAATACCTTTCGTCACATCACACCAAAAGAGAAGCAGAGTTAGAGCTTGCAAAATACATTGTCAATCCCTATGACTTAATTGCAAGAAAAATGACCTTTGCAGAGGTGTTTGCCCTAGCTTTTGCCGAATATCTAAAAAAGAACACAGCAAAACAAACTATCGCAAGCTACAAGGCAGCATTTAAAAATTGTAGTAGTATAACTAATATGCCTATTGCTGATATAAAAAAACTACAATTACAAAATTGCCTTGATATTCAAGAAAAAAGAAGTAAATCAAACCTAAATAATATAGTAATAGTAATCAATTTAGTATTCAGCTATGCCCTTGAAAATGACTTAATTAATAAAGACTATTCACAATTTATCGAAATAAGAAACGTAATATCAACAAAAGCACGTAATATCTTTACAGATGATGAAATTCAAGAACTTTGGAAAAAATCAGAAGATGACAATGTTAAAATCACACTAATTCTATTGTACACAGGTTTTAGGATAAACGAATTACTAACCTTAATACCTAGTCAGGTAAATCTGACAGAGGGTTATATTCAAGGTGGCTTAAAAACAAAAGCCGGTAAAGATAGAATTGTACCCATACATCATAGAATAAAACCTTTGCTTGAATACTTTTTGAAACAAAAAAATAAAACTATTTTTGAAACAAAGTATCACAATTATAGTAAGTGGCTTTCAAAAATAAATCATAAGCCACACGACACAAGACATACTTTTACTACCTTGTTACAAAAATATGGAGCTAAAAAAGTCTGGATTGATAAAATAGTTGGTCATACAAGTGGAAACTTAACAGACGATTTATATACACACGCAGACTTTGAAGAACTAAAAAAGACAGTAGAATTACTGCCTTAATTTTAAAATATTTGTGGATATTATACGGATATTACGAACTTAAAAAACACTAAAAAATAACATTCTTATACAAAACAAAAAAGTACTTGAAATAGCTGTAAAAATGCGTTTTCCCCAAATTTACAGCTATTTCAAGTATAATCATTAGTTTAAATTACAATTAAATTATACCATTAACTACATTTTTTTACAAGATAAAATTTCTGTAATACAGAAATAAATTACACTAAAACAGAAACACTTATTGATACACTATCTTTGGAAGCGGGTGATACAGTTGATAGATATGGGAGATAAATTACGCACTCTCAGAATAGAGAAAAAATTAACTCAAAAGCAGGTAGCTGACAGGATAGGGTTAGCTATAAGTGCCATATCTTCATATGAATCTGGCAATCGCTATCCTTCTTATGAAGCATTAATAAAATTAGCATATATATTTCACGTATCTACTGATTATCTCTTGGGTATAACTAGTAAAAGAAATATTGATGTTACAGGACTTGATGATGAAGCAATAGAACTAGTTTCACAATTAGTCGATAAGCTAAAAAAATAATGTGTTCTATTTTTAGAACACATTATTTTTTTAGCTTATATGAATAAATCACAAAAACTCCACTTTCGTGGAGTTCCAAACAAAAAACAGGGGTGGAAGGAATCGAACCCTCGCTAAAGGTTTTGGAGACCTCTGTCATACCATTTGACCACACCCCTACAGATATATAAAGATTATAAAAAAAAGCTCCCCGAGTAGGATTCGAACCTACGACCCTTCGGTTAACAGCCGAATGCTC
>CABVAP010000214.1 GCA_902496345.1 uncultured Eubacteriales bacterium | reverse complement strand
CGTAGCAAAAGTGCTGAAAGCTAGTGGGGTGGTGGGGCAAAGCCCCACGGTCTTTCAGCCCTACAACTTCTAATTTGTTTAAGACATTATAACTTTATTGTTTTTAAACCTTCTATAAATTCGTCGTTGTTGTCTGTTTTGGAAAGCATTTCGGAAAATTGTTCGTTTATTTCTACTACAGAGGCATTTCCGAAACTTTTTCTTAGAGAGTAAATAGATTCTAATTCTTTTTCTGTTAATAATAAATCTTCACGTCGTGTTCCTGATTTTGATATGTCTATTGCTGGGAAAATTCTTTTTTCTGCAAGTTTTCTGTCAAGAACTAATTCCATATTTCCTGTACCTTTAAATTCTTCAAAAATAACATCGTCCATCTTGCTACCTGTTTCAATCAGTGCTGTTGCTAAAATTGTTAGACTTCCACCTTCTTCTATATTTCTGGCAGCACCGAAAAATTTCTTTGGCATATATAATGATGCTGGGTCGAGTCCACCGGAAAGCGTTCTTCCACTTGGTGGAATTATAAGATTGTATGCCCTTGCAAGTCTTGTTATGCTGTCTAAAAGAATTACAAGGTCTTTTCCTTGTTCTACAAGTCTTTTTGCTCTTTCAAGCACCATTTCGGCAACCCTCTTGTGATGTTCCGGTTCTTCATCAAATGTTGAATAAACAACATCAACGTTTTTTCCCTCTATTGACCTTTGCATATCTGTAACTTCTTCTGGTCTTTCATCTATAAGAAGTACGATTAGGTGCATATCTGGGTGGTTTTTTGTTATTGCATTTGCAATATTTTTTAAGAGAATTGTTTTGCCTGTCTTTGGTGGAGCGACAATCATTCCTCTTTGTCCTTTCCCTATCGGTGCAATTATATCAATGATTCTTGTTGGAATATTGTTTTTATGTATTTCAAGTTTTATTTTTTCGTTTGGGTATATTGGTGTTAAATCCTCAAAGTTTGGCCTTTTTGAAAGATTGAAAGGTCTATCGCCATTTACTGTCTGTACATACAATAAAGCTCTAAATTTTTCGTTCTCTTTTGGTATTCTTATGTTACCTTTTACACAATCACCTGTTTTTAAATTAAATCTTTTTATCTGTGCAGGTGAGATGTATATGTCGTCTGTTCCAGGTAAGTAATTTTGTCGCCTTAAAAAACCATAACCGTCTGGTAATACTTCCAAAATCCCCTCTGTTATTATACCACTATCAAGTTCTTCTAAATAACTTTTGTTTAATGCAACTGTGTCTGATGTATCTATATTTGGCTGGTTTGACTGATAATGTTGTTGAGGTGAGCTACTTGTTACATCTATATCTGTTTGATGGGTTTTGTTTTGATGTATTTGCTGTTGGGTATGTTCATAGTTTTTTTCAGTATAAGTTTTACTGTTTAACTCTTGGTGAGCAGGTTTACTTGAACTAAATTCCCTTGTTTTGTCTTCTTTTTGTATAGAATTTTGAGGTTCAGCAGTTTCCTCTAAAGCTTTTAGTTTTTCGATTAATTCTTCTTTTCTATATTTGGTTGTACTCTTTATTCCTTTTGATTTTGCAATTTCTCTAATTTCTACAAGAGTTTTTTCGTTATAATTCATTAAAATAAAAACCTCCTTAGGCATTAAAAATACTACTACTTATAATTTTGTGAATTTTATGTTTGGAATACTTATGACAAACAGATTTGAGTTAAAAATAAATGAAATGTAAATGACTAATATTTTTTTTGAAATGGATTTACATATAGTTATTAGTAAATAAATTATATATTAATTTTGGCAAGGTGTCAACAAATCTAGAGCTTTATAAATTATGTCTTATAGTCTGATAGATTAAAAATAAAATTTATTTTTTACAGAAAAAATATAAAAAAAAGTTTGAAATTTGTTATTTAGTCTATTGAAAAAAATAAAAATATGCTTTTTGTGTTAAACATAAAAAATAAAGGACTTTTTTAGTTATATTTATATAAATTTTTTATGAATTTATAACAGATATTTTAATTAAAATTTGAATTTTATGATATTTATTTTTATGTTGCAAAACAAAAATAATTGTATTAAAATAGGCTTTACCAAAAAAGGACAAAATATATATGATAAGAGGTACGTTTTATGAAAATACTAAAACAAATTTGTATAATATTCCTTATATATTTTATAGGGGTATTTATTTCAAAGTCTTTAGAACTTCCTATTCCTGGTAGTATTATCGGTATGGTTATATTATTAGTTTTGCTTTTAAGTGGAGCTATAAAACTAGAAAGTATTGATAAGGTTTCGGATTTTATCCTTGATAATCTTGCTTTATTTTTTATACCGTCTGGGGTTGGAATTATTACTATTTATTCATCAATTCAAAATCAAATTATCCAAATAGCTCTTTTATGTGTTGGTACGACAGCCATAGTTATGTCTGTTACGGCTTTGACGGTTAAGTTTATAAGAAAAATTGTTGACAAAAAGGAAGGTAATCAGTAATGGAAAATATTTTTGAAGATTATGCTTTTGGAATAATTCTCACTATTGGAGTTTTTATTTTTGCTACAGGATTAAAGAAAAAGTTTAATTACAGCATTGTAAATCCTGTTTTTATATCTCTTATAATAATAGTTGCAATTTTAGCTATATTCAACATTGATTATCAGACATATTATAACGGTGGTCAATTTATAAATATGTTCTTGGGGCCAGCAACGGTTGTTCTTGCTGTTCCTTTATACAAGCAGATTGAAAGCCTTAAAAAGAATTTTATTGCAATAACTCCTGCTATTATTGTTGGTAGCATTACAAGTATTGTTTCTGTATATCTTATTTCTGGGTTATTTGGTTTTGATGAACAGATTAGAATATCGCTATTACCTAAATCTGTTACTACACCTATCGGTATGGCTGTTTCTGAACAACTTGGTGGAAATACTTCAATAACTGTTTTTGCAATTATCATTACTGGTATTACAGGAGCTTTGATTGCGCCTTGTATATGCCGTATTTTTAAAATTGATGACAGAATTGCAAAGGGCGTTTCTATCGGTACGTCATCTCACGCTTTGGGTACAACAAAGGCTATCGAAATGGGTCAGGTTGAGGGGGCTATGAGTGGCTTATCAATTGGTATTTCTGGTCTTATAACTGTTTTTTTAGCTAACCCTATTTTATATGTTTTTGATAGGGTTTTGGGATAAAGAAAATTAGAAGTTGTCGAAGACCGTGGGACTTTGTCCCACCACCCTATTAAAACCGTGGGCTTTGCCCACACCCACAAGCTATGTCAGCACTTTTGCTACGCAAAAGCCAGCTCCGCTGTCCGGACTTCTTTCCGGTGCTTATTGAAAAGGCTTGACCTAAACTTTTGCCGGAAACTATCGTTTCCTGATGCGTTCT
>CABVAP010000213.1 GCA_902496345.1 uncultured Eubacteriales bacterium | reverse complement strand
CGATAAAGTCGACAGCCTTGCAAAAAAATCAACGATTTTTTGCAAATTAAACTAGATGAGAAAATGCGATTTCTGCTTGTGGATAAAAGTCTGTGACGCTTTTTGAAATCGACAATAACGATAAAAATTAACTTTGTCGGTAGTCTAACCTCTTAAACTATGATTTAGGAGGTTTATTTTTGTTAAAAATTTAGATGATTTCGTATAGTTACTGTGTTTTGAATAAATATTTGTTTTTGATTTATACTAAAGTAAAATAATTTAGTTAGGAGATTTTTGCTTATGGAAAATCAAGAACAAAATAAACAAAAAGAGAATTTTGATGTTGCTTGGCAAGGGTTTAAACTTGGAAATTGGTGTGATGAAGTTGATGTTCGTGACTTTATTCAGAAAAATTATAAACCTTATGACGGTGATAGTTCCTTTCTCTCCGGACCTACAGACAGAACCAAAAATATCTGGAATAAAATAACCGAACTATTGAAAAAAGAAACAGAGAAAGGTATTCTTGATGTTGAAACAAAAATACCTGCCGGTATTACGTCATATAGTGCTGGATATATTGACAAAGAAAATGAAAAAATAGTCGGTCTTCAAACAGATAAGCCTTTGAAAAGAGCAATTATGCCTTTTGGTGGGCTTAGAGTTGTTAAAAAAGCACTAGAAGCCTATGGTTATAAACTTGATGATGATACGGCGGAAATATTTTATAAATACAGAAAAACACATAATGACGGTGTTTTTGACGCCTATAATGGTGAAATTAAAAAGGCTAGACATTCCGGTATTATAACCGGTTTGCCTGACGCATACGGTAGAGGTAGAATAATTGGTGACTATAGGCGAGTTGCATTATATGGTACTAATTTTTTAATTCAACAAAAACAAAAAGAATTAGAAGAAATGACACCTTTAAATTTTGACTTTGAAACAATACTTGTCCGTGAACAAATGAACGAGGGTATTAAAGCGTTATATCAGCTTAATGAGCTTGCAAAAAGCTATGGATTTGACATTACGTTGCCTGCTAAAAATGCACAAGAGGCTATACAATGGACTTATTTTGCTTTTCTTGGGGCAATAAAAGAGCAAGACGGTGCAGCTATGAGTCTTGGAAGAACATCTACATTTTTTGATATTTATATACAGAGAGATATTGAAAATGGAACTATTGACGAAAGTACAGCACAAGAACTTATAGACGATTTTGTTATCAAATTGCGAATTGTTAGGTTTTTACGAACACCTGAATATAATGCGTTATTTTCCGGTGACCCTACTTGGGTTACAGAGTCTATTGGCGGAATGGGGGAAGACGGAAGAACCCTTGTTACAAAAAACAGTTTTAGAATTTTACAAACTTTAAATAATTTAGGTCCTGCACCCGAACCTAATATGACAGTTTTATGGTCTATTAATTTACCTAAAGGGTTCAAGGATTTTTGTGCAAAAACATCTATTGAAACAAGCTCTGTTCAATATGAAAATGATGACCTAATGCGTCAATATTGGGGTGACGATTACGCTATTGCGTGTTGTGTTTCTGCTATGCGAATAGGTAAGCAAATGCAATTTTTCGGAGCTAGAGCAAATCTTGCAAAGGCATTATTATATGCTATAAATGGTGGTCGTGACGAAAAAAGTGGCGAACAAATTGCACCTTGTTTTGAGCCTATAAATTCTGAATATCTTGAATATGATGAGGTTATGTTGAAATTTGACCAGATATTAGATTGGCTTGCTAGAGTTTATATGAATAGTCTTAATGTTATTCATTTTATGCACGATAAATATAATTTTGAACGTCTTCAAATGGCATTACACGATAAAGAAATCTTAAGGACTCAAGCCTGTGGAATTGCTGGTCTTTCCGTCGTTGTTGATTCTTTGTCTGCTATTAAATATGCAAAAGTTAAAGTAATTCGTGATGAAAATGGACTCGCTGTTGATTATGAAACAGAGGGTGATTATCCGACTTTTGGAAACAATGATGAGAGAGTTGACGATATTGCTAAAATGCTTGTTAAAACCTTTATACAAAAATTGAAAAAACAAAAAGCCTACAGAAATAGTACAACTACAATGTCAATATTGACTATAACTTCAAATGTTGTGTATGGCAAAAAAACAGGAAATACACCTGACGGAAGAAAAGCGGGAGAACCTTTTGCTCCTGGAGCAAATCCTATGCACGGTAGAGATACAAAAGGAGCTATTGCGTCTTTAAAATCAGTATCTAAATTGCCTTATAAATATGCTCAAGACGGTATATCGTATACATTTTCTATTGTTCCTAATGCACTTGGAAAAACTTATGATGAAAAAATAAAAAATCTTACCGGTATAATGGACGGATTTTTCTATGATAACGGACATCATCTTAATATAAACGTACTTGATAGGGAAACTCTTTATGATGCTATGGACCACCCTGAAAAATATCCTCAACTTACTATTCGTGTTTCTGGTTATGCTGTTAATTTTATTAAACTTACAAGAGAGCAACAGTTAGATGTAATCAATAGAACTTTCCATAGTATTGTTTAACAATTGGGGGTTTTATAAATGAGTATTACAGCTAAAATTCATTCTATTGAAACTTGTGGTACTGTTGACGGTCCGGGAATTAGGTATGTTATATTTTTTAAAGGTTGCCCACTTAGGTGTGTATATTGCCACAATCCGGATACTTGGAACGGCTCTGAATACAAGGAAGTTTCAGTTTCGGAAGTGTTTTCTGATATTTTAAAATATAAAGAATTTATGGCATTTTCTCAGGGTGGAGTGACGGTTACAGGCGGGGAACCTCTTTTGCAAACTGAATTTATTTATGAACTTTTTAAGCTATGCAAAAAAGAAAATATTCATACAGCTATCGACACGTCCGGAAATATATTTGATGAAAATGTAAAAAAAGTTCTTGAGTTTACAGACCTTGTTCTTCTTGATATAAAAGCATTTGATGATGATTTATTCAAAAGCATTACAGGAAAAAGTGTTAGAAATACTTTATTATTTTCAGAATGGCTAAATCAAAAAAATATTACTACGTGGATTAGATTTGTTTTTGTCCCTACTGTAAATGATGATTTTGATGACATTGAAAAAATAGCAGATTATATAAAGAGATTTGATAATATCGAAAGGGTTGAAGTTTTACCTTTTCACAAAATGGGCGAATACAAATGGGAAGAACTTAATCTTGAATACAAGCTAAAAGAGGTTGAAGTGCCTACGAAAGAAAGTATTGAAAAGGTTAAGGCGGTTTTTATAAGAAATGGAATTGATGTTGTGTCTTGAAAATTAGAATTTGTAGGGGTAAACCTTTTTGTCAAAAAGATTAAAGAAAACTAGTTCTGTAGTGGTTTTAGTCTTTGGTTTATAATCTGATTTTATCGGAAATCTATTTATTTGCCTACGGCGTGGTACTTTTTGATTGCAA
>CABVAP010000212.1 GCA_902496345.1 uncultured Eubacteriales bacterium | reverse complement strand
CAGCGAAAATGCGATTTCCGCTTGCGGATAAAAGTCTGCGACGCTTTTTGAAATTGACAATAACGATAAAAATTAACTTTTTCGACACTCTGAGCCGTGGGCAATGCCCACGGCTTTTTGGGTAAAATAGGGGGTGATTAAAAGACCAACGGTCTTTACAACTTCTAATTGACATATTTAGTGCTGTGTGTTACAATGTCACCTTGTTGTAATAAATGACATTTATTTTATGGTGTCGATAGAAATTTTAAAAATGTTATTGTAGTTAGA
Organism: uncultured Eubacteriales bacterium; assembly: GCA_902496345.1. Lineage (GTDB taxonomy): Bacteria > Bacillota > Clostridia > Lachnospirales > CAG-274 > MGBC114079. The sequence continues at coordinate 3,190 of CABVAP010000212.1, read as the reverse complement.
AAATTAAAAATTAAGGAGTAGTTTGATGAAAAAAATTTATTTGAACAAAATTGTAAGCGTTTTATTGTGCTTCTTTATTAGTTCATCTTCGGCTCAGTTTGTGTTTGCCGATACAGTAAAAAATGTTGTTTATACCGAATTTTCAAATGGAAACTCAAACCATAGTGGTGACGGCTCTGAAAGTTCGCCTTATAATTTGTTTGAAGACGCTTTGAATGCTGTAGATGACGGTGGTATTATATATATAGGTGGTAAAGGTGCTTTTGTTAATGATACAAATAGTGATAGCTCACCACTTATAATAAATAAAAATGTTACAATTATGTCAACATCTGACGATAGTGCTAATACTATTATTGTTCGTAAAGGTGGTATTATTCTTGGTGCAAATGTAACTTTTAAAAATGTTCAGCTCTCTTTTGCTAATATGGTTCATAGTGTAATTTGTGCTAACGGATATACACTTACTCTTGACAATACATACTATGATAGTTTGGCTAATACTGTACATATTTCGGCTGGTAGTTTCTATGATTTATTAACCGGTGAAAATGTTGCTTCTTCTTCTGGCGAAAATGGCAACATTATACTTAAAGGAAAATCTACTAAATTTGGAAATATTTATGCTGGTAGTATAAATGGTGGATTTGATAAACCTGTTAATATCGTATTTGAAGATTTAGCTAGCAAATCTGTTGGGGAAGTTTATTCTAGTGGGGCAAGAGAGGGATACTATGAGCCGGACCAGATGTTAAATCCTGATTATAAACCAGAGGCACCAGCTCAAAATCCTGAATTATATCCTTTTACATCAAGTGTAAATATTGATGTAAACTGTAGCGAGGTCAGCTCTATTGACGGTCGTACAGGTGGGGACAACAATGCTACTATTAATGTTTGGTCAGAATATTTATATGAGCCAAGTTTTAACTATGTGAAAAATGTAAACGTAAAACAAGGTAATTTTGCTCCAAAATCTTTAAATAATGGGGTTAATGTATCTGTTGCAGAAAATTCTATCTTCGATATATCAAAGATTTCTGATTTTGAAGTTAATGACTTTTTAGGTGGGGGCATATTAGTACTTGATAAAAGCTCAAGCCTTAAAATAAACGGTAATTTTACTGGCTCTACTGAATTTAGAACTTCTGGTATGGTTACTGGTTCTGGATATATGGAATATGATAAAATGTACTTTGATACATCAAACGCAACTGGTGACGGTCAATTTATTATCAGCAACCCTTATCCAACTCAAAGTACTATTACTATTACAAAAGACACTGACGGAAAATGGTATACAAGTACAGCTCCTGATTTGGGTGATGCTGTGCTTAGCAAATTTGAAATTGAAAACAAGGATATTTCTGTAAGTAAAGATGATATTAATGGTAGAGGTTACGATATACCCGTTACTTTGGAATTTGATGAAACTTCTTCTTTCCCAGATTTAGGTATGGTACCTTTAAGTTATTCTATTTCTTATAATGGCAAGGAAAGCGACATTGTTACATCTGACCCTATAGAGGAAGAGGACGGATATTATGAGGGTAATTTTCAAGATTTGAATATGAATTTTACACCTATAGATGATGTTATTACTATTTCTAAATATTCTCAAAAATATACATTTACTGGGGATATTGCAACAGGTGTTTACTATATCACTATAATTGCACCTCTTAAAAATGGAAGTGCAACAGAAACTATTAGGCTTGCTGTTAAAGGTGACGATGTTGCTCCAGAAATTGTTACCCCTGTTATCTCTGATTTATTTGTTTATGGTACAAAACTTTCAGATATAGAATTAAGTGGTGGCTGGAAATGGTCAAATGAAAATCTTGTTGCTGATGTTGGAAGTAACGCGTATGAGGCTTATATTGACGTAGACGATGCAACTTATGATTATAGTAGTGTTGACGGATATAATAGCGAATTACATAGGGTAGAAAGAAAAGTTACAGTTCAAGTAAACAAGGCAAAGCCAACAATTAACGCTGTTGTTGAAAATGTTACTAAAGTCAATAATGGATATGAAGTTGAAGTGGTTGCGATAGTACGAGGAGTTTCTAATGGGGAAAATCCAAGTGGTGACGTAAATTTCAAAACTGAAACGTTGGATTTTGGAAATATTACGTTGAATAAGGAAACTGCAAGACATACTTTTGATATAACAGATGAAAATTATGATGTAATCGTTAGTTATGCCGGTGATGTGAATTATACAGAGGCAACAACAACTGTTACGGCAAAGGGTAGCAAAATAGCACCAGAATTGACAACACCAAGTATCGATGCTAGTTATAAGTATGGAATAAAGTTATCAGATATAGAGTTAAGTGGTGACTGGAAATGGCAGGAAGAAAACACAGTAGCAGAAGTAGGCAGTCACGAATATGTGGCATACATAGAAGTTGATGACGTACTTTATGACTATAGCGATGTAGAAGGATATAACAGTGAGTTACATCGAGTAGAAAGAAAAGTTACGATTCAAACAAATAAGGCAAATCCGACAATCAAAATTGATACTGGAAAAATTGTTGCAAATGAAACAGGTTATGAAGTTGAATTAAATATAACTGTTACTGGGGTTTCTAATGCTGAAAATCCTACAGGTATTGTTACAATCAAAAATTCAACGAATGAGTTTGGAAATATAGAATTAACAAACGGAATTGCTAAATACACTTTGAATGTATTAGACGGAAATTATGAAATATATGCTATATACAACGGTGATAGCAACTACAATGGGGTTAATTCTGAAGTTTGCAAAGGTCAAATTGAGCAACTTACAACAGAAAAAATTGACGATGATAATACAAATGTAGTTTTTGCTAATTTTGGGGAAAACTACATTGAAAATGCTATTATGATTATTGCTTTTTATGACAATGGTGTTTTAAAGAAGTTAGTACAAAATGAGTTTAGTTTAGAGGTTGGAAAATGCTATATGACTACTGTTGACAAACAAGGGGTTGACTGTGACTCTATAAAAATTTTCGTTTGGGACAGTTTACTTGGTGGAAAGCCTCTTTGCAATGGTAAAGAGATAAATTAGAAGTTGTAGGGGTAAACCTTTTTGGTAAAAAGAGTTCAAAAAGCAGTTTTGTGGTGGTTTAAGTTTTGGGTTTTATAATCCGATTTCATCGGAAATCTATTTATTTGCCTACGGCGTGGTACTTTT
>CABVAP010000211.1 GCA_902496345.1 uncultured Eubacteriales bacterium | reverse complement strand
TCGAAACCCCCCAGGTTTTTGGGTACTTTTTGCAATCAAAAAGTACCACGCCGTAGGCAAATAAATAGATTTCCGATAAAATTGGATTATAAACCCAAAAACTAAAACCACCACAAAACTAGTTTTTTAAATCTTTTTACTTAAAAAGGTTCGCCCCTACAAACCCCCATTTGTTTTCTAAAGATTTTCAAATATTTTACCGATATATATATTGCAAAGTAAATATAAATTGGGAGGGTGATAAAAATGCAAATAGGGAATATACAAGCTAAAACATTAAATACTCCAACATCAAATACAAAGTCAAATCGAAATAAAAATAAAACTTCAAGTACAACTAGTAAGCAAGACCCACAGGTTAAGGCATTAAGAAATCAAATCGAAACTCTAAGAAAAAATTTAGCTGAACTGTCAAATAATCAAAATATGTCCGATGAACAAAAAACTGAAAGACGAAAACAGATAAAAGAACAGATAGACGAGCTAAATAGCCAAATTTCACAGAGATTGACACAAATTCAACAAGAAAATATTTCTAAAACTAGAGAAAAAATAGAAAAAAATAATTTGAGTAATACATCAGATAACACAAAATCAAAAGGAGAAGTTCCGTCAAAAGATATGCTATCAGCAGGTATACAATTAAAACAGTCAAAGTCTTTAGGTACAACAAAAGGCAAAATGGAAAAACGAAGGGTAATTTTAAAATCTGAAATAAAATCAGATAGGGGCAGAGGCGTAAATACTGAAAAAAAAGAAAAAGAACTTCGTGAGTTGAACTCAAATATTTCAAATGTAACAAAAGAAATTAATAAAAAAAATAAAGAACTAAATAAGTACAATGGTAATAAAAAAATTAGAGTATTAAATGTTACAAAAGATAATCAAAATGACAATGATACAAAAACAGAAAAATCTAAAAAAGATACTAATGAAAATACAACGTCATATACAGCTGTTGATTTTACAGTATAAAATATAGAAAATATAAGTTACCCCCTTGAGTAATACTCAAGGGGATTAGTTTAACCTTTGTTTATTCTTCAAGCATTTTTCTTAAAAACATTTTTGTTCTTTCGTTAGATGGGTTGTCAATAACATCTTCTGGCTTTCCTTGTTCAACAATAACACCACCGTCCATAAAAATAACCCTGTCAGAAATACTTTTTGCAAAACCAATTTCGTGGGTAACGATAACCATAGTCATTTTTTCAGTGGCTAAAGCTCTAAGAACCTGTAAAATTTCGGCAGTAAGTTCGGGGTCAAGGGCAGAGGTTGGCTCATCAAAGAAAATCATTTTAGGTTTCATAGCCAAAGCTCTAGCTATAGCAACCCTTTGCTGTTGTCCACCAGAAAGTTGATAAGGGTAAAAATCTTTTTTGTCATAAAGTCCCATTTTTTTAAGAAGTGCATCAGCCTCTCTTAAAAGTTCGGATTTATTACGTTTTTGAACGTGGAGAGGTGCATCAATAATATTTTGCAAAACTGTATAGTGAGGGAATAAATTAAAATTTTGAAAAACTAAACTAAAATAGCTTTTTATGTGTTTAATTTCAGATTTAGAAGCATATACAGCAACACCATTTTCAGTAGAAACGGCCGTTTCTCCACAAAAACTAATTTCCCCACCGTCAATAGTTTCAAGCATAGTCATACAACGAAGAAAAGTTGATTTACCAGAACCAGACGGACCCAAAATAGAAATAATTTCGCCCTCATCAACGGATAAATTAATATCTTTCAAAACCTGTAAATCGTCAAAATTTTTCTTAATATTTTTAACTTCAAGTAAATTCATCTTTATGCCCCCTTATCTGAAATAGTTTAATCTTTTCTCGATGTATTCCATAGTGAATGCAACGACAAAATTAAATATGTAATAGAACACACCTGCAACAAAAAGAGGCATAATAGTTGCTTCTGCTGCTGCAACCTGTTTAGCGATTGTAAACATTTCTGCATAAGATATAGCGAAAGCAAGCGAAGTATCCTTTACAAGTGTAATAACTTCATTTGTTATTGACGGAATTATATTTTTAATCATTTGTGGAAATATAATTCTCCAAAAAACTTGAGTTTTACTATAACCCAAAATTGTACAAGCTTCATATTGACCTTTTGGGATAACCTGAACGCCAGAGCGATAAATTTCGGCAAAATAAGCTGCATAATTAACAGTAAAGCCGATAATAACAGCATAAAATCTATATTCGCTAGATGTACTTATACCAAATAAGAAATGAGGTCCAAAGAATACAACGAGAAGTTGCAACATAAGAGGCGTACCCCTAACAACGGATATGTATATTTTAACAATCCAGCGTAAAGGAGTTATTTTGCTCATTCTTCCAAACATAACAACAAGACCAAGTATAAGCGAAAAAACAAGTGTAAGTACAAATATCAAAAGAGAAGAAACAACACCTTCAGATAATTGTGAACAGATACCCATAAACTTATCAAAAAAGCTTTCATTTTCAGAAACATCATTGTTTTCCTTAACCTGTAAATCTTGAGAAAGGCAAACGCTGGAAGTAAGCCCCCATTTATCGGCAATTTTCATAAATGTACCATCATCAAGCATATCAAACAAAGTTGCCTGAACTTTATCTCTAAGCTCTGTGTTACCTTTTAAAAATCCGATTCCATAGCTTTCAGATGAAATATGTTCATCAAGTATGACAAAATCGTTACCTCTAGCAGCTATTTCATAATTAGCAACACCGATGTCCATACAAACAGCGTCAACAGCACCAGACCCAAGGTTTAAAAAAGCACTGTTGTATTCGCCAATTTGTTGAAGTTCTTTAAAAGACTTAGCAAGTTCAAGATTTTTTGGCTCTGCATCATCACCAGTAAGGGCAGCAAGGGCTGAACTATCAGCTTGAACAGCAACAATTTTTCCAGCTAAGTCATTAACGTTTTTTATATCAGAGTCTTTTCTAACAACAACGACCTGTGAATTATCAATGTAAGGGACAGACCACGTATAGTCATTTTCACGACCGTTCATAGTAAAGCCATTCCAAATACAGTCAATAGAGCCTGTTTTAAGTTCCATATCTTTGGAGTCCCAGTCAATAGGCGTTTTTTTAAGTTCCCAACCGTTTCTGTCAGCAACCTCTTGAGCTAAATCAAGGTCAAATCCAACATACTCTCCGTTATCTCCCTTATAGCCATAAGGAGGGAAGTTAGCATCGAACCCAACAGAGAAGAATCCATCACTTGTGTTATCAGCTAGTACAGTAAAAGACCCAAAGTTGACCATACTAATAACAAATATGAAGATTATAAACAAAGGTATTTTCTTTTTGTAATTCATAATAATTTTCTCCTAATAGATTTTTATAATTAAACTACTCCAATAAGTTTAGCATAAACCTCATATTTTTGCAACAGTTGTTATATCTCCTATCACGTGAATCTAATTTAGTAATAAACTTGCAATATTTATTATTTTTTTAATCTA
>CABVAP010000210.1 GCA_902496345.1 uncultured Eubacteriales bacterium | reverse complement strand
GAGACGGAGTCTCAAGGTTTTGAAAGGTTTTAAGATTTTGACAACTTCTAATTTGACTTGTCGTTTGGATTTTGCTATAATTAGACAATATAAATATTAATTATTTTGGAGGCGTTTATAATGGCTGTTAATTTAAAAGGTAGAAGTTTGCTTACACTTAAAGATTTTACTAAAGAAGAAATTCTTTATCTTATTGACCTCGCTGAGGATTTAAAAAAGAAAAAGAAAAACGGTATTTTTGAAAAAAATATGCTTAATAAAAATATCGCTCTTATTTTTGAAAAACCTTCTACTAGAACTAGATGTTCTTTTACCGTTGCTTGTATAGATGAAGGGGCTCACCCTGAATATCTTGGTAAAGGTGATATTCAGCTTGGACATAAAGAATCTGTTGAAGATACTGCTAGAGTTCTTGGAAGAATGTTTGACGGTATTGAATTTAGAGGATTTTCTCAAGAAGTTGTTGAAAAACTTGCTAAATATAGTGGTGTTCCTGTTTGGAATGGTCTTACTGACGATGACCACCCAACTCAAGTCCTTGCCGACTTCCTTACTATGAGAGAACATCTTGGTAAAATTGAAGGCACTAAATTTGTATATATCGGTGACGGTAGAAATAATATGTCTAATGCTCTTATGATTGGCTCTGCTAAAGTTGGCGTAAACTTTGTTGTTGCATCTCCTAAAGAATTATGGCCTGATGAAAAACTTGTTGCAGAATGCAGAGAATTTGCTAAAGAAAGTGGTGCAACTATTACTGTTACTGACAACGTTGAAGAAGCTGTTAAAGACGCTGATGTAATTTATACAGATGTTTGGTGCTCTATGGGTGAGGAAGATAAGGCCGAAGAAAGAATTAAATTGTTATCTCCTTATCAGGTAAATAGCAAAGTTATGAAAATGACTGGTAAAGATAGTACTATATTTATGCACTGTCTTCCTGCCGTTAAAGAAAAAGAAGTTACTGAAGAGGTTTTTGAGGGTAAACAGTCAGTTGTCTTTGATGAAGCTGAAAACAGAATGCATACTATCAAAGCTGTTATGGTTGGTAGTATCAGAGGATAATTTCATTAACTGGGTGTGACTTGCGGATGTCTTTCTGTATTTTGTAGGAGGCATCCATTTTTATTTGGCTTATTCAATATAGGTTATAGGTTTTAAAAAATAAAGATTAGTAAATTATATATATTTAGAAAATACTAATTAAAGATTAGGGAGAGGATTATTATGAAAAAATATTTGGCTGTGTTTTTAGCTACATTATTGAATATATCAACTATTACCTCATTTGCTAGTGAATATGATACTGATAAAAAAAGTGAACAATTAGAGCAAAAAAGTTATAGTGAGGATTTTGAGCAAATTGAAAAAAATTAAAAATGTACAAAATAATAATGGACAGAAGTTATTATGATAACAAAGAAAGCATAAACTTTTATAGTACTAAAAAAGGATATATAGAAAAATGGAAAGAAGAAGAAAACAAGAAAAAAATTATAAAGGCAGAAGCTCTATATTCTATTTTAAAAATAGCAGGTCTTACTGATGAAATGGTTGCAATGTTTTCTGCAACTCATATATTTGAGATAACGATTCTTTTATAGATAGAGTAGATGATAATTTGACTTATGAAGATTTATGCGTCTTATTATATCGAATGGCTACAAATAATATTTGTCATTATATTGATTTTGCCCAAAATTCTGATATAAGAATGTTCTATTTAAATAATAACGACAATAATATGACATATTTAGACCTTTTAGATTCAAAATATGTGGATAAGCGATATAAAAATTTTATGGAAAAGTTAGATATGTTGTATGATAGATATAATAAATCTTAAAGATTCGTTTTAGATTTTTGGCAAATGCTAAAAAATATTTTTAAGGGAGAACAATAGGCGTTGTTCTCCCTTTTTAATGAATATTACAACTAGAATAAAAAATGAAATAAAATATATCTATATAAGCATTTTAAAAACTTCAAGCGATATTTTGAGTTATTTAATTTTTAGTTTGTTCTTTAGGCAACAATAAATTCAATATTACTGCAACCAAAAATACAACAGCAACGCAGTTTTCAGCAAATACATTTATAAATATATCCGGTAATGAATTAAATATCTCTGGGACTTGTGTGAATCCGATACCAATACTTAATGATAATGCTGTAATAGTTACATTTCTTTCTGAAAATCCTGTTCCTGCAATCATCTTAAATCCCGTTACAACTATTGAACCGAACATCATAATTGTACAACCACCTAAAACACAACTTGGTAATGTAGCAATCAATTGTCCTATTATTGGGAAAAAGCCTGCTAATATCATTATACAAGCACCTGTAAAAATAGCAAATTTATTTATAACTCCTGTAAGTGCAACAAGACCTATATTTTGGCTAAACGATGTAATTGATATATTTCCGAACAAAGATGATAATGCACTTATAAAGCCGTCACAGGCTATAGAACCCTCTATTTCTTTTGCTGTGGCTTTTCTTTTGAATGCAACCGTTGCTAATGCCTCAGTATCTCCAATTGTTTCGGTTGCAGAAACAAGATAGATAAGTGTTACCGAAATTATTGCGTGAAGATTAAACTCAGGTTTTACAGCTAAAATATCTGGAATTGCTATTATACTAGCATTTTCTAAGCCTGAAAAATCAACGATACCCATACACAAAGCAACTATGTAACCAACTATAAGTCCAAATAAAATAGACAATTGTTTATAGAACTTCTTTGCAAAAATGTTGAATAATATACAAGATACTAATGTTATTGTTCCAACAAGTATATTTGCACTAGAGCCAAAATCTGCGTTTGAGCTACCTCCTCCAAAAGAGTCGGCACCTACACTTAAAAGTGAAAATCCTATTGCAGTAACAACACACGCTGATACAATAGGAGAAATTATTTTTGTCCAATACTTAGCAAGCAAACCTAAACAGCCCTCTATCAGACCACCGACCAAAACAGCACCTAATACAACCCCATAGCCATACTGTGCACCTATGATACAATATATTGACACAAATGTAAAACTTATGCCCATTACTATTGGCAGTCCTGAGCCTATTTTCCAAACGGGATACAACTGAATTATAGTTCCTATTCCTGCGATTAACATAGCACTTTGTACAAGCATAGCCATTGTTTGTGAATCAAGCCCTATAACACCTGCTACTATCATAATAGGTGCTATATTTGCAACAAACATTGCAAGGATATGTTGCAGACCAAATGGAAATGCTTTACTTAAAGGAATTTTGGCATTCAATTCATACAATTTACTTTCATCAAAGTTGTCTGATGTTTTCATAAAAATACTCCTATCTTTTAAAGTATCAAATTAGAATTTGTAGGGGCAAACCTTTTTTAAATAAAAAGATTTTAAAAACTAGTTTTGCGGTGGTTTTAGCCTTTGGTTTATAATCCGATTACATCGGAAATCTATTTATTTGCCTACGGCGTGGTACTTTTTGACTGCAAAAAGTACCCAAAAACCTGGGGGGTTTCGAATTCCCCCCAGACCCCC
>CABVAP010000209.1 GCA_902496345.1 uncultured Eubacteriales bacterium | reverse complement strand
TACTACATTATTTAGTCCTCTTCCAATATCATGACAACTCATAATTATACACCTCTATTTTTTAACAATATTTTATCTTTATTTTTTTCAATATAATTTTAATCGTTGTTTTAATAATAATTTCTACCACTCTTAAAATAAAATTCTTTATAAACCCAACTAAAAAACTCTAAAGCTTCATATACATCAGCAAACACCCATCTAATGAATCTGTCTGCAATACCTTAAAATCTGATTGCAGACAAATCTCAACAGCATTTTTATCCTCAGGTACTATTTCAACAAAACAAAAATTACCACCTATCATCGACTGTGCCTCTTTTAGCATACTAACAACCAAATCCAATAATGTTCTTCTGTTTATTTGTTCCTTAAAGTCTATATTTACACCAAATTGTGCTATCGTCATAACAGGCATAGAATCCACATCATCTGTTATTCCATAAATCTGTTTTCTTCTTTCCTTAGATATTTTTTCATCAAAAAATAAACATATCACTGTAAGTGTATAATACCCAAGAATATCGCCACTATTATTAAAAACCAAAAATGTGCGACTAATATCATCCTTTTCCTTTTCAACAGCTTTATGTTTTATAAAATATTCAATATCCTTAATGGAATTTTTAAAGTTTAATATTTTTGCAAAGGTATGTTCATTATTTGCTTCTTTTATCAGCTGATTTAAAGCCATAACCTTCAAATGCTTTGCTTCTTTATCCTTAACTACCTCATTATTTTCCAAATCCTCTGCTAATATATCTGCTGCTTTTTCTCGAAGATATATTTCCTTTTCAAATGTTGATGTAGCCATAACTCTACTCCTTTCCATTATTGCACTAAATCATAATCAACAACATAGCTACCGTCAATCGCCTTGATATGTTTTATAATAAAACGATTATCAAATAGATATTCCATTTTAATATAAACATCTCTATATTCATACCAATCATTCCATTTATTCTCTGAAATGAAGAAAATTATAAAAAGCCTTTCATACTTCTTTATAACACTTGTTATCTTTATTTTAAACCCATACTCGTCTGCTATTTTTTGAGCCTCATTTTTATAATTATTCAATAATTCCTCCTCTTTTCTTTTTTTATATCTTTGCTGCTGAGCGAGCTTTTTTCGTCTTAATTTTTCTTCACTCTGTTTTCTCTGTTCTCGCCAATAAGGCATATTTTCAAACACCTTTAATAATGCACAATTCTTTTCTACGCACTTGTGTTCTTTCATCAATCTAACCGTAATATAGCCCTGATGACCTGTATAATAACAAAACCCTACAATAGTTGAAATGTTTATATTTATACTTTCCCCTGATATAAGGTGTAGTCTTTCAGTTTTAATTCCACTATCATAAAGCTTATAAATCTTCTCCATTGCATCCATAATCTATCACTTTCTTTAAGGCACCAAAATAAAAGGTATTCAAAAACAATAATACCATATCTTCGATTTTATTTATTAAAAAAAACCTAATCATTATTTTTTGTTCCCCTAATTATACCATAAGCCTCTGATAAGTTAAATTCAACAATATTTTTATCTTCAATGTAATTTCCGTCTATTCTATAAGATTTGCTTGTATCCAATTTATTTTTTTGCATAATGTCTGTTACAAAGGGTTTACTTGTAATAAATAGCTGATTACTGCTTTTAGATTTATTAGGAACCTTAAAAGACATAACATTATCAGCCTCACAAACACCCAAAGCTATCGAGTCCATAGACTCATTTGTATAAATAGTTATGTACGCAGGTGTTCCCAATAAATCTATAACCTTTAAGCTGATATTTATTTTAAATTGCTTTCCATAAACTGCTATAAAAGGTTTTGTTTCCAATAGTATCAACCTCCTAAACTTTATTTTTAAATTTAAGCTGATGAAACTTTATCATCAACTACTACTATTGCTGTTGATGTAGACTCCTTGACATTTTCAGAGTGAATTTGCTCACCCTCATTATTAAAATGATTCGAAAAATATGTCAGGTCTGTATGAGTGCAAAACAGAGGAAGAAAAGGCAAAATACAAGGCAGATAACGCAACACAACTTGAAAGGTTTGAAAAGGCTTGTGAGGTAATGAACAGGTCAAAAAAATCAGACGGCACACTTCCGAAAGCCGTTGACCTTAACCTTGAAATAGAGCGACACGAAAAGCTAAAAGAAAACATTGCCGAGAAGAATTTAAAAGCTAAATCCGAATTGCGTAAATACAAAGCTATTTATGAAAACCTTGAAATAATTTTAGCTGATAAAAATATAATAAAAACTACAGAGGAAAAGCTACATACAAAAAAAGAAAGCTGCTTATAAAGTATTGAGTAATCTGATTTACAAAATATATAGTATTTTTGTAAACCTATTAAGTAAATTTTTTATATTGTGTTGTATCTATATAATATAAAAAGATATATTTAAAAAACACAAAATAATACAAAGTAATTGCATTTATTTTTAAAATATGTTATACTATTATGATGGTATATATTAATTCGAAATATATAACTATTAATTTTGATGTACTCCGAATTTTATTAATACGATAAAATCCGATTACATATAAGGCAACTTCGAAAAATGGTGATTTTGGAGATTATAAAATCTACAAAATCATAATTTTTAGATGTTCTCATAAACAAAATGCTGATTAAATTTTGAATGCTGATTAATTGTAAATTTTCAAAAAAATCAATAGCATTTCCGCCCCAGCACTGATTAGCAAACAGCCTTTTGAGCCAAAATTCGATTTTTAGAATTTTGTGAAAAGCTCAAGAGAGCCATTAATCAGTGCGTCCTTAATTTTTTGTAATTTTGCGAAAGAGTCAAAGACTATTCGTACTTCGCTTACGCTACGTACTCATAACCAACAAAAGCCTGCGGCTTTTATATTCAGTAGGAGCTTGTACTCCTACTGAATATTGGAGTAAGTACCCGCCGCCTACAGAGGCGGGGGACTTACTCAGTTGGTTAAATTACAGCCGTTATCAGTGCGTTATGAAATATCGCATTTATATATTTAATTGGCACACAGTACAAAAATATTTAAAGGAGGAAATTAAATGACAAAGAAATTTCAAAAAGTATTAGCATTTATGCTGACGGTTATTATGGCTATGACCATTAATCTGCCAAGCGGCACATTAGGCATATTTAACCTTGTGAAAACAGTAAAAGCGGCAGAAATTACACCAACACAGCCAGAAGTTGGTGACGGTAGTAAAAGCAACCCATATCAGATAGCAAACTACAGTCAGCTTGTATGGTTTCAGAAACAGGTTGCCGATGGTAAATATAGTGCAAATGCCATGCTTACGGAAGATATTATCGCAAATGAAAATGTTCTTGGTGCAGACGGCAAGCTGGTGAATAATACAAATAATTTTGTAATCTGGACTCCGATTGGCAGCAAGTCAATAAAATACCAAGGCACATTTAACGGAAATGGAAAAACAATAAGCGGCTTGTATTTTAATGGTACAACTGCAGATTATGTCGGCTTGTTTGGATATGTTGGAATCGGCGGAAATGTTTCTGATGTGGGCGTTGTTGCTTCGTATTTCAACGGAAAATATTATGTCGGCGGCGTGTG
>CABVAP010000208.1 GCA_902496345.1 uncultured Eubacteriales bacterium | reverse complement strand
TCGAAACCCCCCAGGTTTTTGGGTACTTTTTGCAATCAAAAAGTACCACGCCGTAGGCAAATAAATAGATTTCCGATGAAATCGGATTATAAGCCCCAAAACTAAAACCACCACAAAACTAGTTTTTTAAATCTTTTTACTTAAAAAGGTTCACCCCTACAAACCCCAATTTATAGTAAACTTTGACTGATTTTGGTTAGATAAAAAAGGTTTGGGGTTGTGTTCAAGAGGCATTGTTTGTGTAAAATGTCTAAAATACATCATATCAGTTGGCTGTTTAATTCTCTTTGTTATGCGTTTTTTACAAAAAATATTTCTGATATTGACGAAATACATCAGATGTGCTAATATATAATCAAGAAATACATCAGACGTATAATAAAATTGTAAAATATATGCAAGGAGGAATTATAATGGGTAATAATATCTTAAATAGTCAAAAAGTTAGGGCTATTGCCCCAGAAATGGACCCTTTAAGAATGGGTATGGGTTGGAAAGTTGATGATTTATCTAAACCACAAGTAATCGTTGAAAGCACATTTGGTGATTCTCACCCAGGAAGTGCACACCTTGACAGCCTTGTTGCTCAAGCTGTAAAAGGTATAAATGACCATAACTGTAAAGCTGCTAGATACTTTGCAACAGATATATGTGACGGTATGAGCCAAGGTCACGACGGTATAAACTATTCTCTTGCGTCAAGAGATGTTATCTGCTCACTTATCGAAATGCACGCAAACGCAACTACTTTTGATAGTGGGGTCTTTATAACAAGCTGTGACAAAGGCGTTCCTGCACACCTTATGGCTATAGGTAGAATTAATATACCGGCTGTTGTTGTTACCGGTGGAGTTATGGAAGCTGGTCCGGACCTATTGACACTTGAACAAATTGGTGCTTATTCTGCTATGTGCCAAAGAGGCGAAATAACAGAAGAAAAATTGACATACTATAAACATAACGCTTGTCCTAGCTGTGGTGCTTGTTCTTTTATGGGAACAGCGTCAACAATGCAAGTTATGGCAGAGGCTTTAGGACTTATGATTCCAGGAAGTGCCCTTATGCCGGCAACTTGTGAAGATTTACAAAAAATGGCTTATGAAGCTGGTGTTAAAGCTGCCCAGCTTGCTACAAGTGGTAAAACAGCTAGAGATATTGTAACAATGAAATCTTTCGAAAATGCTATTAAAGTTCACGCTGCTATCTCTGGTTCAACTAACTCTCTACTCCATATACCAGCTATAGCTCACGAATTTGGTTACTATATAGACGGAGAAACTTTTGACAGAATACACGCAGACGCAAATTATTTATTAGACATCAGACCTGCTGGAAAATGGCCTGCTGAGTATTTTTATTATGCAGGTGGCGTTCCTAGAATAATGGAAGAAATCAAAGACCTTCTTGACCTCGATGTTATGACTATAACAGGTAAAACTCTTGGTGAAAACCTAGAAGATTTAAAGAAAAATGGTTACTATGAAAGATGTGACGAACTTCTTGCAAAAACAGGATTAAAACGTACAGACATCATAAGAAGTATTGACAACCCTATCGGTAAAAACGGAACTATCGCAGTTCTTAAAGGTAACCTTGCTCCTAATGGCTCAGTTGTTAAACATAGTGCTGTACCTAAAGAAATGCACTATGCAATATTAAAAGCTAGACCTTTTGATTGTGAAGAAGACGCAATTGACGCTGTTTTAAAGAAAAAAATAAAACCTGGTGACGCTGTTATAATAAGATATGAAGGTCCTAAAGGTAGTGGTATGCCAGAAATGTTCTATACAACAGAGGCTATCTCATCAGATGAAGAACTTGGCAAGTCAATTGCTTTATTAACAGACGGTAGATTTTCTGGAGCTTCTAAAGGCCCTGCAATCGGTCATATATCACCTGAAGCTGCTGAGGGTGGCCCTATCGCTCTTGTCGAAGAAAATGACCTCATCGAAGTTGACATAAAAAATAGAATTTTGAGAATAATCGGTATAGACGGAAAAGAATGTAGTCCGGAAGAAGTTGACAAAGTTCTTGAGGAAAGAGCTAAAAACTGGAAACCTAAAGAACCAAAATATAAATCTGGAATTTTGAAAATTTTCTCAGAACACGCTGTTTCACCTATGCTTGGTGGATATATGAAATAAAAACAAACACTTTTTTAAGGAGGGATTTTTATGTATACAGGAAACTTTTTATTAGCTTCAACAACTCCTATTGCACCAACAGGTCAGCTTATCACAGCTGCCCTCGTTGGACTTGCAGTTTTGCTTGTTCTTATCATAGGTGTTAAATTACACGCTATGCTTTCAATATTGATTTCTGCTTGTGTTATCGGTGTTCTTTCTGGTATGGACGTACAAATGATAATTGATTCCGTTAATGAAGGTATCGGTTCGACACTTAAAAGTATCGCTTTGCTTGTTGGTCTTGGTTCGATGTTTGGTGCTGTTCTTGAAATATCGGGTGGTGCTCAAAGAATTGCAACAACTTTAGTTAAACGATTTGGCGAAAAGAAATCTGCTTGGGCATTAGGTATAACAGGTATGATTATCGCTATGCCGGTATTCTTTGACGCTGGTCTTATCATCTTAATTCCACTTGCTCTTGCACTTGCTAAAAGCACAAAAAGGTCAACTTTATTTTATGCAATTCCACTTCTTGCCGGTCTTGCTGTAGGTCACGCATTTATACCACCAACACCTGGACCTATCCTTGTTGCCAGTCTTTTAGGCGTTGATTTAAGTTATGTAATCATTGTTGGTATTTTCTGTGGTATCTTTGCTATGATTCTTGCCGGTCCTGTTTGGGGTTCATTTATTGGTGGCAAAATATTTGTTCCAATCCCTGAAAGCGTTAAAGAAATGCCAGAATATGACGAGTCAAAGTTACCTAGTTTCTTTACTGTTGTTGGTGTTATCTTTATTCCTCTTGTTCTTATCATTATAAAAACTGTTGCTAACATTTTAATTCCGGATTCACCTATAATGCCTGTTCTTGTATTTTTAGGAGAACCGTTTGTTGCTTTACTTATAGCTACAATTATCGCTATGATTATACTTGGGATAAGACACGGTTATTCAAGAGTTGAGCTTGAAAAAGTTATGACAAAATCTCTTGAACCTACTGGTATGATTTTGCTTGTAACTGCCTGTGGTGGCGTTCTTAAGTTTATGCTTCAATCTTCTGGTCTTGGCGAGGTTATCGGAAATCTTGTTGTTGGTGGAAATCTTCCTATGGTTGTTGTATCATTCATAATCGCCGTACTTGTTAGAATTTCCGTTGGTTCTTCTACTGTCGCTATGACAATGGCTGCTGGTATTGTTGCTTCTATCCCTGGAATTTCTGAATTATCTCCTATGTATCTTGCTTGTTGTACTGCTGCTGTTGCAGGTGGTTCAACTGTTTGTTCTCACTTTAATGATTCTGGTTTCTGGCTTGTAAAATCGTTACTTAACATTGACGAAAAAACAACCCTCAAATCTTGGACTATTATGGAAACAATAGTTGGTGGAACAGGATTTATCGTTGCTCTTATTGTATCGTTCTTTGTATAAAAATTGGGGTTTGTAGGGGTGAACCTTTTTAAGTAAAAAGATTTAAAAAACTAGTTTTGTGGTGGTTTTAGTTTT
>CABVAP010000207.1 GCA_902496345.1 uncultured Eubacteriales bacterium | reverse complement strand
TTGCTTAAAACCTGTATAAACAGCTAATTACAAATTAGGTTAGTGCATATGGGGCAAAGCCCCACGGTCTTTTACCCCTACAACTTCTAATTTATTTAATTGTTGAAAATAATTCCGTATATGGAATTAATTTTAACTTTACAATTTCTTAAAACTTTTGTAATATATAAATATACAAAGTAACATTTACGAAATAAAACATAAAAATATTAAATATTAAATATTAAATTTACTATCAACATACAAATCCACTTTTTCACAAAATGAGATTGCTCTATTTATAAAATAATACACAATAAACGCTTTCAAGATAATTATATTTGCTTTCGATAAACCAAAACAAAAATAAGAAACTGAAAGGACGTTTTATTATGAAAAAATTTTTAACCGTATTTTGTTCAACTTTAATTTTGGGTACATATGTAGTTTATGCAGCAGATTGTAATGTTTCTGTTCAAACTTATACTACTAACACTTCTTTGAATGAATTAGTAGCACAAAATTATTACTCAAATAAAGTAAATTCAAATATTTTATGTAATAAGCCAGTTATTGAAACAACTACTTCTAAGCTTTGTAATATTGCTATTGAAACATCTACACAAAAACCTTGTAATTCTACAACAGAAACGACAACTCAATTAACAACATCTAAACCTAACATTGAAACAACAACGGAAACGACAACTCAGCTAACAACATCTAAACCTAACATTGAAACAACAACGGAAACGACAACTCAATTAACAACATCTAAACCTAACATCGAAACAACAACAGAAACGACAACTCAATTAACAACATCTAAACCTAACATCGAAACAACAACGGAAACGACAACTCAATTAACAACATCTAAACCTAACATTGAAACTTCTACAGAAACTACAACTTCTTCGTCATCTTCATCAAATCAATCATCTATAGCAAATCAAGTTTTGAATCTTGTAAATTCAGCACGAGCAAAAGAAAATTTAGCACCATTAAAATTAAATTTGGCACTTTCAAATGTAGCACAGGCAAAATCGGAAGATATGCAAAAGAACAATTATTTTGAACATACATCACCTACATATGGTTCTCCATTTGATATGATAAAAAAATTTGGCATAAGCTATTCATCAGCGGGTGAAAACATAGCAAAAGGTCAAAAAACGGCTGAAGCTGTAGTTAATGCGTGGCTAAATTCTGAAGGACATAGGGCCAACATATTAAACAAGAACTTTACAGATATGGGGCTTGGCTATGTAAATACAGGTGGAACAACTTATTGGACTCAAATGTTCATAAGACAATAATATCAATAACATATTGTTGGAAAACTAAAAAGGGTGTCGCAAAGCGACGCCCTTTGACTAGTTAAATTAGAAGTTGTCTAAACAATAAAAATCCCTGTTATCTGCTGTGTAGATAATAGGGATTCTTTGTTTGAAACTGAATGAAAAAATGTTAACTACTTAAACTATTTTGCCTCACAAATTCCGCAACCAAATCCATTTCCAGAGAACATAATGATAAATAGAAGGAGAATAAGCATAGAACTGTCACAGCCACCACAGATGTTACCTCCTCCACAGCCACAACCGTTACCTTGCATAAGCATACAAATAAGTAAAATCCAAATAAAGCTGTTTCCATTAAAATTCATAAATTAAATCCTCCTATAATTTAAAAATTGTTGTTACACAAATATATTATTATCCCAAAACAAAAAAAATGACTATAAATAAAAAAAAATAATAGTACAAGCCACAATTTGTCTAATTGGTAACAATTACAGCTAAACTTCATAGAATGTATACTAAGATAAAAAAAGGAGTTTAAGCAATGGCAGAAAATGAAAAAAAAGTTCAAATGATTTTAGAATGTAGTATGACACAAGCAAAGGAACTTTTAATAAGTGAAATAGCCACATTGAAATATAGACTTCCTTCGATAAATTCCTATGTGGTTGAATTATATGAAAAAGACCTTCCAAAATTGAAAAATATAGAAGGTCTTAAAGCTGTTTATGAAAATACAAGAATAACAGCACAAATGAATAAATCAAGAAAATTTTTAAAAGCAGATTTAGCAAATAATCAAGGTTATTTAGGGAAAGGCATAACTGTTGCATTTCTTGATACAGGTATAGCACCTTTAAAAGATTTTACAATTCCAACAAATAGAATATTATATTTCAAAGATTTTGTAAATAATGAAACAACACCTTATGACGACAATGGTCACGGTACACACGTAGCCGGAATATGTGCAGGTAACGGAATGCTTTCAGACGGTAAATACAGAGGTATTGCACCACTTGTAAATATAGTTTCTTTAAAGACATTAAATAATAAGGGGAGTGGAAATTCATCAGATGTACTTGCTGGTATACAATGGGTGATTGATAATGCAAAAAAATATAATATACGAATAGCTAATCTTTCGATAGGGACTGAACCTCAGTTAACAGATGACCCATTAGTTAAAGCTGTTGAGTTTGCTTGGGATTCTGGGATTATAATAACAACAGCAGCAGGTAACAATGGTCCAAAATTTGGAACTATAACATCACCAGGAATAAGCAAAAAGGTTATAACAGTTGGAACAGCTGATGACACAAGTTTTGTAAATATTTCAGGAACAAATGTAATAAATTTTTCGGGGCGTGGACCAACAAAAGAATGTATCGTAAAACCAGATATATTAGCACCAGGAACCGATATAATTTCTTGTATGACGCCAACACCATATAAGCAAAAAGATGAAAATATAGAGGCTATAGACAAAAATTATATGAAATTAAGTGGAACGTCTATGTCAACGCCAATGGTAACAGGTGCCATTGCACTACTTTTAGAGAAATATCCTAAATTATCACCAGATGATGTAAAGTATGCGTTAAAAAAATGTTCAGTTGACTTAAATTATCCACAGAACAGGCAGGGTTGGGGTCTTCTTAACGTTGAAAACTTAATAAATGGGGAGGAATTTTATGTCCGACATTAAAAATTTACTCGAATTAAATAAAGTAATGAACAAATCGGATACTTTACAGAATGATTTTACAGAAGCAATGACTTTAGTAAAAAATATGTTTCAGCGAAAATACATTTCAAAGTTATCAGATGAACTAGAAAAACAAAAAATTGAACACAAAAAAAATCCATCAAAAGAAATTCAATTAATTCAGGCAGTAAAGCCATTTATAAACCAATCAAGGCACAAGGAAATAGATTCAATAACAGATACACTAATTAATATATCAACACTACTTGACATACAAAAAAGTTTTATAGAAAATTCTGAGGAACAAGAAAGAAAAAAAGAAAAAGACGAAAGTGAACAAAAAGTAGCCTCTATGAGTGTTATAGTAACAGAAGATAGCGACACATCAATAAAAAAAGATGGAATATATGACATAGACGAAAATTGTTATCTTATAAAACAGAGTAGAACGACTGCACCAAACCAAAACAATTTCTTATACATTATTTTGATTTTTTTACTTTTTTCAAACAAACAATTTTAGGGTAAGGATACGATAAATTAGAAGTTGTCAAAATCTTAAAACCTTTCAAAACCTTGAGACTCCGTCTCAAACTCTGCTAGCTTTTTGAAAAAAGCTAGGCAAAAACTTTTGCCGGAAACTA
>CABVAP010000206.1 GCA_902496345.1 uncultured Eubacteriales bacterium | reverse complement strand
CAATCAACTTACTCAAAACAATCAACTTACTCAAAACAATCAACTTACTCAAAATAACCAACTTACTCAAAATAACAATCAAACCAACCTCAGACAACAACCTCAAAACGACCAGCCCACAAACAACACCCAACAACCTCAAACAAAACAAAAACCTCCTACCTATTCTGAAACAACTGGCAATACGAACCCAACCTCTAAAAATCAAACAAACACAGAACCAAACTCTAAACAACCAACAGAAAACAAGCAAGCAACCGAATTATCTGAGCAATTAAAAAAGATACTAAACAAGAGTAAAAACCTATTTACTCCTGTATTAGAGCAAACAATAAGGTCAGGTTCACTTGACATATTAAGGACTGCCCTTTCCAATTATGGGATAAATAAAATAACTGTACCCGAACTTGCAACAGCAATAAATAACGCATTTAGTGATACAAATGAGCTTACAAACGCATTCAACAATTTACCAGAGGTCAAAATCTCACTTCCCGAAACAAAATCTTTGCTATCCACAACAAAAGTTGAAAATTCACAAGCAAATAATAATACTAAACAAGTAAACAACGAAAAAAATCAAACCACACACATAGAAACAACTAAAGCAAATAATGTCAACGAGTCAAAGGTAATAGAACAAAGTAACCCACAAGAGCCACAAAACGAGCTCTCTCAAGCCGTAAATTCAAATACAAAACCATATAAACCAAATTTAACATTTGAGAAAGTTTTTTTTCAAAACCAAAAATTACTATTACCACAATTAGAAAAAGCCATTGCAAAAAATTCTATGTCCGACTTTAAAAACTTTTTAACAAATATAGGCTATAAAGAGCCTGTATCATACATTGACATAAACAACTCATTAAAAATAGCGTTGTGGGATAGAAAAGATATTTTACAAAAATTCACCGAAATACCAGAAGTAAAAAAAGAATTAGCCGAATATAAAGCTCAACAAGAAAACGACAAAACAAGAAACACCGAATTTTCAAAAAGTGAAACAGAAAATATTTTTTCACCAAATAACAAATCATTTTCAATAAGTGACCTAAACACAAAAAATTTTACAATAAAAGAATTAAAAAATATTTTTAGTTTAGCGTTCAAAAATTATGATAAATTAAACGAAAAAACGCAACAACTTTTAAATGTAAAAGAAAACTTTTTAAATAGGGCAATAAAAAATTTTTCATTAGACTATTCTAAAAATTATGAAGAACTAAAAAATTTTTCCGATAAAGTTTCAGAGAAATTAAACATAGTACAAAATGAGGTTACAGCAAACGAAATATCTGAAATGCCCGTATCAAGGGAAATTTCAAAAGACTTAAATACGCTTTTAAATAACGCTGATTTTGTGACAAACTTAAAAGATGTAGTTTACTATCAAATACCAATAAACATAAATGAAAATTCAACAAATGCAGAATTGTTCATTTTTAAAAACAAAAAGAAACAAAAAAATTCAAAATCATCAAGTGCCGTTTTATCGTTAGACCTAGCTTTTTTAGGGCATTTTGAGGCATATATAACAAAAAATGAAAGAAATATATCTTGCCAATTCAAAACAGAAAATAAGAACATAGAAAAACTAGTCACATCAAAAATAACAGAATTAAAAAATTTATTGCAAAATTACAATTTCAACTTACAACAAGTATCATTTAAGGAGTTAGACGAAAAGTTTTCACTATTATCTAAAGAGCCAAAATTAACGGATAATGAACAGAAGAAAACTTCTTTTGTGTTTGATAGAACAACATAATTTTAAAATTCAATATTTTTAAAATCACTCATAAAAAAGTTTAAAAAAAATAGAATATTACAAATAAACAAAATTAGGAGTGATTTTTTGAAAACTGGAAAATTTGAAAGAAAAATAAATTCAGACGAAAAAGGTTCACCATTTTTGTACATACTAAAAGGAACAGCAATAGCTTACGCAATAACATTAGTAGTTTTTATAGTTTATGCAATTTTATTAACATATACAGATACAACAGAAGAAAATATCAAAACAATAGTAATGGTAACAGTTGTTGTATCTGTATTAGTTTCCGGATATGATTCAGCAAGAGGAATAAAAAATCGCAGACTTATCTGGGGAGTTGTTTCCGGATTAGTTTATTCGATAATAATGATAGGTGTAGGCTTTTGCATAGTTCCAGATTACACATTTTCAATAACGACATTAATAAATTTAATTTTGTGTATTGCAGGTGGAGGTTTTGGTGGTATACTTAGTATTGTAAGGGATTAGCAAAATCAAATTACAAAAGGAGATTATTATGTATACAGAGGATAAAAAGGAGGCTATCGAATTTCCGATAGATGACGTATTAAAGATAACTTTAGAGATAGCCTCACTTTTGATAACGAGTGGGGCAGAAGTAAGGCGAGTTGAAGATACTATATCAAGAATATGTAAAGCATATAATTTAAAAAATTGTGAAGTTTTTTCGATAACGTCAATTATAATAATAACAGCGACATCACAAGATGACAAAACTGTAACACAAACAAAAAGGATATATGATTCATCATTAAATTTAATTGCATTCGAAAAAGCAAATGCGTTATCAAGGGAGATTTGTTCAAACCCAAAACCGTTGTCTTATGTACTTGAAAGGACAAAAAAAATAAAAGCAGACTCTTTAAAGTCAACATTTAAAATAAATGTAGGGTATCTTATTGGTGCCGGTGCATTTTCAATGTTTTTTGGTGGTAATGTTCTTGACTCATTAAGTGCAATTTTAGTAGCATTTATATTGTTGTTAGGCAACAAATTCATTTTAAAACCAACGACTAACAGGCTTTTTTATGCCTTTTCAATATCGGCATTAATGGGTATTAGTGCAATTTTTTTAGTAAACATAGGCATAGGGGTTCATACAGACAAGATAATTATTGGAGATATAATGTTATTAATCCCGGGAATGGCACTTGTAAATTCAATGGTTGATATGTTTTGTGGTGATTTTATGACAGGGACAATGCGAGTTATAAACTCACTATTAACAGCATTTTCAATAGCTGGTGGATTTTTATTTGCATTTGGCTTAATGGGGGGTACATTTTAATGTTAGATACAACAAAAGAGATATTTATACAAAGTATGTTTCAAATATTACTTGCAGCAATAGGTTCAATTGGATTTGCGTTAGCCTTCAATGCAGACCGAAGACGAGTTCTGGTTATCGGTTTAGGTGGTGGTTTATCTTGGGCGATTTATTTAATTTGCAAATATTTTTCGCTTTCGATTTTCACAGCCTCTGTAATATCATCAGGGTTCGTATATTTATATTCAGTAATTTTTTCAAAGGTTCAAAAGACGCCTATAACGGTATTTTTTGCACCAATATTAATACCACTTATTCCGGGAGGAAACCTTTACTATGCAACTTATGCGTTAATTGACGACAACACAGAGAGCTTTTTTCAAAACAGCAAAGAAATGATACACATAGCGTTAGGGTTAGTTGTTGGATTTCTTATTTGTTCAATCTTATGGAAGTACATTGATACCATAATACTAAAAAATTCGCCTAAACTGTAAGACCGTAAGACCGTGGGGCGTTGCCCCATATGCACTAACCTAATTTGTAATTAGCTGTTTATACAGGTTTTAAGCAA
>CABVAP010000205.1 GCA_902496345.1 uncultured Eubacteriales bacterium | reverse complement strand
CCCCCGACATTTGGCAGTTTGTAGGCAATTTAATTTTAATTACGATATATTTGTAGTTCATTTTTGCAAGGATAAAGATTTTGCAAAAATTTTATTTTTACCACCTTTAGCCAATAACACATCAGGAAACGATAGTTTCCGGCAAAAGTTTTTGCCTAGCTTTTTTCAAAAAGCTTGTAGGGTGGTGGGACAAAGTCCCACGGTCTTTTACCCCTACAAATTCTTATTTGCCTAATATTTTTGCTAAATCCTCGTCAGGCGTAGAGATAGGCATAATGTTGTATTTGTCGACTAAAATTTGCAATACATTAGGTGATATAAACGCAGGTAATGTTGGCCCTAATATAATGTTTTTAACGCCAAGATAAAGTAAAGTAAGAAGTATGCAAACAGCCTTTTGTTCGTACCAAGATAAAACCATAGATAGAGGAAGTTCGTTTATGCCACAGTCAAAGGCGCCAGCCAAAGCCATAGCAACTTTAATAGCACTGTACGCATCATTACATTGACCCATATCAAGAATCCTAGGGAACTCACCAATTTTTCCCAAATCCAAATCATTAAGTCGATATTTTCCACAAGCAAGCGTAAGAATAATGGAATCCATAGGAGTTTTCTTTGCAAATTCGGTGTAGTAGCTTCTTCCCGGAGCTGCCCCGTCGCAACCACCAATTAAAAAGAAATGCTTGATAGAACCATTCTTAATTAAATTAATAATTTCCCCAGCATTTTCAAGAACAGCATTTCTTGCGAATCCAGTAGTAACATAAGAACCACCGTTAATACCTGTCATAGGGTTATCTTCATCATATCCACCACATTCAAGAGCTTTTTCAATAACAGGAGTAAAGTCCTTGTCATCTCCAATGTGAACTAATTCAGGGTAAGATACAATAGATGTTGTAAAAACTCTGTCGGCATAACTTTGTCTGACAGGCATAAGACAGTTCGTTGTGAAAAGTATAGGTGCAGGTATGTTGTGAAATTCAGATTGTTGACTTTGCCAAGCAGTACCGAAGTTACCTTTGAGGTGTGTGTATTTTTTCAATTCTGGATAACCGTGAGCTGGCAACATTTCGCTGTGTGTATAGATGTTTATTCCTTTGCCAACAGTCTGTTCAAGAAGTAATTTAAGGTCGTGTAAATCGTGTCCACTGACGACAATAAAAGGACCTTTTTCAATAGTAAGAGGTACTTTGGTAGGGATAGGATTTCCAAAACTTTCAGTGTTTGCCCTGTCGAGCATATCCATACATTTAAAATTAACTTCACCTGTTTTTAATACAAGCTCAAGAAGTTTGTCATTAGGATAATCCTCACCAATAGCATAAAGTCCTTCATAGAAAAAATCCATAACTTTTCTGTCTTTGTAATCAAGTGCGTATGCGTGGTAAGCATAAGCAGCCATTCCCCTAAGACCGAAAAGTATAAGTGACTTCAAAGAACGTGTATCCTCATCATCATTCCATATTTTTTGAACATCATAATTTTTAGCATCTGAAAAAATATTATTTTTTTCTTGTTCAATATCTTCAATAAGTTTGATTATAGTGTCATTATAAAAATTGACATTTGTTATTGTAGTAAATAACCCTTTTAAGATAAGCCTGTCTGATTTTTCAGTTGGCGATTTTTTTCTAACTGCACGAGAAAGTCCAATCAAAGCCCCTGTAAGTTTGTCCTGAAAATTAGCTGTGTCAGATTTTTTGCCACATACACCAGCCTTTCCCTCACAACCACTGTTGTGAGCAGTTTGTTGACATTGAAAGCAAAACATTTCACCCATAAAAACACTCCTTTGACATTTTTAGTTATTTAAAATAATTCTTTAATATGTTACCCCAAAAATTTAAAATTAAAACAAGTTATAAAAAACAAATAAGTTGAATATTTTAAAAATATAACCAAATAATAAATATAGTTTGTATAACATAAAAGTAAATTTTTCTTATAAATAAAAAAATACACTAGGCCACCAATAAAATAGATTTTATCTAAATCCTAGCATATTTAAAATTATTATAATAGAAAAATTTATTTATTATTTTACAAAACAATCATTTAATAAATCGCATTGTACTTTGCTTGTTTAAAAAAATAATTATGAGGTGATTTAAAATGTCGAATTTCAACGCACAATCAAAAAAAATAAAAACTTGTTCAAAATTTAAACCTATGTCTGATTATATTTCACATTACCAAAAAAAGCCTACTCAAAATTGTAATGAATGTGTCTATTTTTCCTCAAGAAATTGTGGTTTTGATATATATAACTCTATTGAAACAGATTTAGATATTTTTTAAATACCAGTTTATATTTGTTTTGTATACCACAAAGTCAACATAATACATTTAGTCATTGACATAATACCAGTTTTTAGCATTACCTAAACACAAAACAATATATTAAATTTCCTTAAATTTTTACTTGTAATACACAACCATTTATCGTATTTTTTAAGGTTCAGCAAAGCATATTAACTCTCTTAAATATTTGACATAATGCCCATTCTTTCAGATATTTTAAAATTTATACACTAAAACTAATTTATAAAATTTTTCATATAGGCTATTAAAACCAATTAACCTATAAACTTTGCCTAAATTTCAATTATTGTAATCACATTTTTGACATTGCAATAATGCGTTTTCTTTATCTTCTTTGTGATATGCACCTGACCATTTGCATATACTTTGTAAAATTGGCACAACGGATACCCCTTTTTCTGTAAGGCTATATTCAACTCTAGAATGGATTTCATCAAATTGTTTTCGAAGAATAATGCCATCATTAATTAATTCTTTAAGTGTTGAAGCCAAAACAGCATCTGTAATATTCCCCATTTCTTTTCTAAGCTCACTATAACGCAAAACCTTTTTTTCTGCAAGTACGCAAATTATTCTTGACTTCCACTTTCCACCAAATATTTCAAGACCGTATTCTAAAGGACATCTAATGTCCTTTTCTAATTTTCTTTTATACATAAACATACCCCTATAAATTTTATTTTTAATAGTATAGTCATTATAGCAATTAGGTATTAATTTAACAAGTAACTATTAAATTTATTAGTTACTAATAAATTTGCTTATATCTTCCATTATGTTATTAATATTTGTATACTATAGCCAAGCAAATAAGTTCCAACTTAAAAATTACAAATAAACGGAGGTAAATAAAAATGGAAGTAAAAGCTTATCTTGAAATTACAATGAATATTAAATCAGAAAATCGTTCAGCTGCTGCAAAGGTATATACAGATTACCGTCAGCCATTTCTTGACACAATTGAAGGTGCATTAACAAAAAATCTTCTTATACGTGACGAAGACGTCCAAGTATTACACGGATTTGACAGCACAGAACACGCAAATGCATATCTCTCAAACGAACTATTTAAAAACGACGTATTTATTGGTTTCCAACCATTATGGGAATCTGAGCCTGAAGTCAAAATATACTCACTTGCTTAAATTTTGTTAATCATCAAATTAGAAGTTGTAGGGCTGAAAACCTTTTTAAGACCGTGGGGCTTTGCCCCATATGCACTAACCTAATTTGCAATTAGCTGTTTATACAGGTTTTAAGCAATAATTTTATATCCACCCCTTTAATTTTGCGAAAATATGCGTTTGAGGGGGCCTTCGGTCTTCATCT
>CABVAP010000204.1 GCA_902496345.1 uncultured Eubacteriales bacterium | reverse complement strand
CCCACGGTTTTAAAGGGGTGGTGGGGCAAAGCCCCACGGTCTTAAAAAGGTCTTTACAAACCCCAATTCACAAAAAAATAGCTATCACAAGTGTGATAGCTATTTTTTGTTAAGTTATTAGTATTTATCAGAACCGTAATTGTTTTTTACAAGATTTATTTCTGGAACATAGGCATCAGATGCGTTTTCATTAAGAATAATTTCTTTAGGTAAAACGCTCTTGCTTTCAGAAACCAAAGGAGTAGTTACTTTAAAACTGTTTGCAGTTGGAGAACTATAACTTTCATAACCATCTTTAAGTTTGAATTTTCCAACAAGATTTTTAAGAACTTCTGCTTGACCACTAAGCTCTTCACTAATAGATGCACTCTGTTCAGCTGTTGCTGAGTTAGTCTGAACAACATTAGAAATCTGGTCAATACCATCTTTAACTTTTGCAATGGCATCTGCTTGATTTTCGCTAGATTTAGCAATTGCATCCATAGTCTTGATAAGGTCTTTTGTTTCTGTAACAACAGAACTAAGTATTTTTGCTGTGTCATCAGCGATTTGAGTACCACTGTTTACAGCTTTAATAGAGTTTTTAATAAGGTCAGATGTGCTTTTTGCAGCTTCAGCACTCTTTGTAGCAAGGTTACGAACTTCATCGGCTACAACGGCGAAACCTTTACCAGCAGCACCAGCTCTTGCAGCCTCAACGGCAGCGTTAAGTGATAAAATGTTTGTCTGGAAAGCGATCTCATCGATAAGTTTGATGATTTTATTGATTTCACCAGATGTTTCACTGATTTCTGCCATCTGATTAATCATATCGTCCATTCTTTCATTACTTTCTTTGATAGTTGTACCAAAAGAGTAAACAAGGTCTCTAGCACTCTGTGCATTACCAACGTTTGCATTAGTTGTGTCAGCGATAGTGTTAATAGTGTTTGCTAATACTTCAATAGAACCAGCTTGTTCTGTTGCACCTTGAGCAAGTGCCTGAGAACTATCAGAAACCTGTGCAGCACCGTCAGAAACTTGATTAGCACTTTGGTTGATATTTCCCATTGTAATATTAAGAGTTTTAGAAATATTTTCGAGAGAAGTTCTAACTTTTCTAAATTCACCGTCATAAGTGTATTTTAATGTATAACATAAATCACCGTCAGCAATTTTATCAATTACCTCTGAAACTTCATCGATATAATTTTGATATTGTCTAAGCTGGACAACTGTTCTTGAGAAATCTTTAGAGAGTTCTGCAAGCTCATCTTTACCATCAATTTCAAGTTCATCATTAAGTGAAAAGTCACCGTCAGCAATATCCCCAACAACTTTGTGGAGTTTTTTAACAGGTCTAGTGATAGAAGGAATAATCATTGCACATAAACCGATACCGATTATAAGTATTACTATAAGGAAAAAGATTATGTTTCTGATAACGTCATCGTAAACGCTTTCAACTTCATCGTGTGCAGCTGATGCACCGTTTTCGTTAGTTTCAAGAAGAGATGCTGTTGCGTCAATTGTGTTATTATAGTTATTAAGTGAGTCACCTAATAAGATTTTCATAGCCTCAGTAGAGTTCATAGACTTACTATATTTAATAGCTTTTTCAGATGCTGTAATATATTCATTAAAATTAGTTTCTATTGTAGAAAGAAGTTTATCAACATCAGAACTATGTTTTGTATCTTTAAGTTTCTGTAATTCTTCTTTAAAACTTTTAGCCTTTTCGTTCATATCTTTTTCAATTGTTGCCATTACAGAAGCATCAGATTCAATAACGTGCTTATACTCTTGGGCTCTATGTCTTGCCAAGTAAGTATTCAACTTAGATGAAGCAATAGCAGATGGCATCCAAACCTCAGCAATGCCCTCTGTTTCTGTATATATACTACCGATTAGGTTAGCAGATGTAGCAGAAAGGAGAATTGTAGATATTGTCCAAAATGCAATCATAATAATGAGACGGGTTCCGATTTTTAACTTATTCATTAAAACCACTCCTTTTTCCATTTTTAATTTTACGTATATTTTACCACGATTGTTCAATTTTGTAAATAAAATTGTGTTTCTGGGAGAAATCGCAGTATATTTAATATCTTACAAATTTTTTGGAAATAAATCAAAAAAATGATTTTTTTTTGTTTATATTTTATAATTCAAAATTTTGCGTTTTATAAATAATTTTTCTTGTCAAAAAATTATTTGCTATTTGTCAAAAAAGAGTGTATAATAATGTAGAATACTGTTGTAATATTTTATTTTTATATAAAACTTAAACAATTTTTTTGTTAATCATTTATAAAATTATTTAAAAAGAGGAGTGATTTATTTGGATTCTTTACAGGAAACAGTGGAACTTGCGGTATCAGAATTACGAACTAATATGATTCTTGCAAAAGACGCATTGCTAAAAAGTGGTATTGTTATTCTTGCAAAAAACACAAGGCTCGATAGTTCTAATTATAAAAAACTTGAAAAAAATCAAGAAATTACAAAGGTCGAAGTTTACACATATTCGATTGATAACAGAAATAAGCCATTTTCAAATGTAGAAAATGTGAAAGAGAAAGTTCAGGAGTCAGAAAGAAACAACCCAGCTTTACAAAAACCAGAGTTTAAACGTTTTCAAGAAACTTATGACAAAAAAATTGATGAGCTTAAAGGTTGTGTTGAAGCTTTAAAGAGAGGGGAAGATGCACACCAAGAAGAGTTATATTCAATAATCGACAGCATTGTCAATACTGCAAATTGTGCAAGTGACCTTGTACACTACATAAGTTATCTTGATAAAATGGACGATTGTACTTATGCACATAGTATAAACGTTGCTGTTTTATCACATATCTGTGCAACTTGGATGCATTTAGACAATGAAGACATTGAAAAAGCGTCGGTTGCCGGACTTTTACACGACATAGGTAAATCAGCTCTTGAACTTACAGAAGAAGAAATTTTGAACGGGGATATGCTTACAGATGAGAAGCTTTTAAAATACAGAAAGCACCCAGAGTTGGGCTATGAAATTCTTCTTTTCCAAGATTTAGACGATGATATAAAACAGACTGTTCTTTCACACCACGAGAGAATAAACGGTTCTGGCTATCCAAACGGTTTAATAGACAAAGATTTAAGTATGATTACAAAAATTGTTTCTGTATGTGATACGTACGACAATTTAGTTTCGGTTAAAAAACGTTGTCCTTTTGAAATTTTGAATGATTTTGAACATATGAACATAGGACTTTTGGATACGGAAATTTTATTCCAATTTACTAAGAACATTGCATATACATATATAAGTTCTTATGTTGAGCTTTCAAACAACAAAACAGCACAGGTAATGTTTATAAATCAGAACTTCTTATCTCGTCCAATTGTGGCAACCCTTGACGGAACTATTATTGACTTATCTTATGACAAAACTATAAAGATTGTCTCTATGGCATAGTGTGAGTTAAAAAAGATTGTTGCAGTAAAATGCAACAATCTTTTTTTGTGGAATTTAATAAATTGGGGGTTGTAAAGACCGTGGGGCTTTGCCCCACCACCCCTTAAAACCGTGGGCTTTGCCCACACCCACCACCTTTTGAAAAAGGTGGACGAAAACTTTTGTCGGAAACTACGTTTCCTGTCTTGTTGTCGACTAAAGGTGGCTAATTTAAGGCTTTTGCAAAAGC
>CABVAP010000203.1 GCA_902496345.1 uncultured Eubacteriales bacterium | reverse complement strand
AGGGGTAAACCTTTTTAAGTAAAAAGATTTAAAAAACTAGTTTTGTGGTGGTTTTGGTTTTTGGTTTATAATCCGATTTCATCGGAAATCTATTTATTTGCCTACGGCGTGGTACTTGGCACCGGAAAGAAATCCGGACGGCGTAAGCCGGCTTTTGCAAAGCAAAAGTGCTGACTTTGTTTTAAATTGATTTTACGCAAGCGAATGTGCCGTTGTCGATTTTGATAAGGCTTGTGGGGTGGTGGGGCAAAGCCCTAAGGTCTTAAAAAATATTTAGACAAACCCCAATTTGCTAGTCTTGCTTGAAAAATTTTTGTTTTTGAATTATAATAGATTGTAATTGATGTAGGTAACAAGAAAATATATGGAAGGAAAATGATGTAATATGAGCAAAAGAAAAATTATATTTGCCACAAAAAATAAAGGGAAAATTAAAGAAATTAATGCAGTGCTTGGAGAAACTTATGAAATTGTTTCTATGGAAGATGCAGGGATTGATATTGATGTCGTTGAAAATGGTAGCACGTTTGAAGAAAATGCACTTATAAAGGCAACAGAAATTATGAAATTAAGTAATGAAATTGTTCTTGCTGATGACTCTGGACTTGAGATAGATTATTTAAATAAAGAACCAGGGGTCCACTCTGCTAGATATATGGGGAAAGATACATCTTATGATATTAAAAATAAAAAAATTCTTGATATTATGAAAAATGTACCTGATGATAAAAGGACAGCTAGATTTGTTTGTTGCATTGCTGCAGCGTTACCAGAGCCATATAACAAAACGTTGACCGTTCGAGGAACAATTGAGGGAATTATTGGCTATGATATTCAGGGGGAAAATGGATTTGGATATGACCCTATTTTTTATCTTCCAGATAGAAAATGTACAACAGCCGAACTTTCTATGAAAGATAAAAACGAGATAAGCCATAGAGGGAAAGCATTAAGACTTATGAAAGCTGAGCTTGAAAAAATAATAGGGGAATAATTATGGAGATACTTGTTATAAGTGATTCACACGGCTATTTAAGTAATTTAAGAAAAGTTTTAAACCAATATAAAAATCAAATAAAGTATGTAATACATTTGGGAGATTATGACGAAGACATTTCCGAAATAAAACCAGAATTTCAAAGTTATGAATTTATAAATGTTTCTGGTAATTGTGATTTTGGTACATCGTTGCCATCTGAAAAAGTTTTTGAGTTGTGCGAAAAAAGATTTTTTATAACTCACGGACATAGGTATTCTGTAAAATCTGGACTTACTAAAATCTCATATATGGCAGAGGAAAAAAACTCTGATATTTGCCTTTTTGGACATACTCATATACCACTTCTTACATCTTTTAATGATGTTGTGTATATGAATCCTGGTAGCATCTCCTGTCCAAGAAGCGAATTTTCTAATAGCTATGGAATCATAGAAATTTCAAACGATAAAATTTCGGCTAAAGTAATTGAAATTTCTTCAAAGGGCGAAAGAGTAATTATGAAATATTAATACATTGGGAGGAAAAAATGGATATTTTAAAAACACTTCAAGAAGAATTTAAGTTAAAACAGTCACAAGTTGAAAATACAGTTAAGCTTATTGATGAGGGAAATACAATTCCTTTTATTGCAAGATATAGAAAAGAAATGACAGGTTCTTTAGATGACCAGATTTTGCGAGAGTTATTTGATAGATTAACTTACTTAAGAAACCTTGATGAAAAAAGAGAACAAGTAAGAAAACTTATTGATGAACAAGAAAAATTAACTGATGAGATTTCAAAAGCACTTGATTTAGCAAAAACAATAACTGAAATTGATGACATTTATAGACCGTTTAAACCTAAGAGAAGAACAAGAGCAACGATAGCAAAAGAAAAAGGACTTGAACCATTAGCAAATATTATTTTTGAACAACAGACAAAAGATGATATTTCAAAACTTGCAGAAGAATATATAAATGATAAAAAGGGTGTTACATCAACAAATGACGCTATTCAAGGTGCTATGGATATAATTGCAGAGGTTATTTCTGACAATGCAGACTATAGAAGTTTAATAAGAAAATTAACATTTACAAAAGGGTTTATTACAACAAAAGCTACTGATGAAAAAGCTGAGTCAGTTTATGAAATGTATTATGAATATACAGAACTCATTAAAAAAATAGCAGGTCATAGAGTTCTTGCTGTTAACAGAGCAGAGAAAGAGAACTTTATTTCTGTTAAAATTGAAGCTCCAGTTGATGAGATTTTAAACAAGTTAAACGGTATAATTATTAAAAACAATGAAAAAACAAATCAAATAATGCAAGACATAATTGAAGATAGCTACAAAAGACTTATTGCTCCATCTATAGAAAGAGAAATCCGTTCAGATTTGACAGAAAAAGCAGAAGAGGGAGCTATCAAAGTATTTGGCGAAAATCTTAAACAATTGCTTTTGCAACCACCTATTAAAGACAAAATCGTTCTTGCACTTGACCCAGGGTATAGAAATGGTTGTAAAACAGCTGTAATTGACGGTACAGGCAAAGTTCTTGATACAGGTATAATTTACCCTGTTCCACCACATAACAAGGTTAAAGAGGCAAAAGAAAAGGTTAAAAACTGGATAAATAAATATAATGTTGAGCTTATTGCAATTGGAAACGGTACAGCATCAAGAGAAACGGAGAGTTTTGCAGCTGAAGTCATTAAAGAAGTTGACAAAAATGTTATGTACATAATTGTAAATGAGGCTGGTGCGTCAATTTATTCAGCATCAAAATTAGCAGCCGAAGAATTTCCAGACTTTGACGTTGCCCTCAGAAGTGCTGTCAGTATTGGAAGAAGATTACAAGACCCTCTTGCAGAACTTGTTAAAATAGAGCCTAAAGGTATTGGTGTTGGACAATATCAACACGATATGAACCAAAAAAGATTAAATGAAACATTAGGCGGTGTTGTTGAAGGTTGTGTAAACAATGTTGGTGTTGACTTAAATACAGCCTCACCATCTCTTTTATCTTATGTATCAGGTATAAGCGGTGTAGTTGCTAAAAATATAACTGAATACAGAGAAGAAAATGGAAAATTCAGCGACCGAAAACAGCTTTTAAAAGTAAAAAAACTTGGACCAAAAGCATACGAACAATGTGCTGGTTTCTTGAGAATATCTGACGGAAAAAATATATTAGACAATACGGGCGTTCACCCTGAAACATACAAAGTTACCGAAGAATTATTAACAAAACTTGGATATACTTTAGAAGATGTTGAAAATAACAACATTTCAGGTATCAGAAGTAAGGTAAACAACATAGATGAGCTTGCAAAAGAGCTTGAGATAGGTGTACCTACATTACAAGACATAATAAAAGAGCTTGAAAAACCAGGGCGTGACCCACGTGACGAAATGCCAAAGCCTGTTTTAAGAAGTGATGTGCTTTCTATGGAAGATTTAACAGAGGGAATGATTTTGAAAGGAACTGTTAGAAATGTAATCGATTTTGGGGCTTTCGTTGACATAGGAGTGCATCAAGACGGTCTTGTTCACATATCAGAAATGGCAGACAAATTTATAAAGCACCCTTTGGAGGTCGTAAGTGTTGGTGATATAGTAGACGTAAAAGTTTTAAGTGTTGACCTAAACAAAAAGAGGGTTTCTCTTTCTATGAAATTGGGGTTTGTCGATTAAATTATAAAATCTTTGAAACCTTTTTCTATCGCAAAAAGG
>CABVAP010000202.1 GCA_902496345.1 uncultured Eubacteriales bacterium | reverse complement strand
CAAGCCTTTGGAAAAAGGCTTGACCTAAACCTTGTATCGGCTTCGCCGTCCTTATTTACGTTTACGATTAAAATAAAAATCACCTAAAATTTTATTTTATCCACTTTTAGGTGATGACAAGCAAGGAAACGAAGTTTCAGAAAAAAATTCTTTGCCTATCCTTCTTTTAAGAAGCGTTGAAAAAAAGTCCGAACGGCGTAAGCCGGCTTTTGCGTAGCAAAAGTGCTGAAATTGTGGGGCGTGGCGGGGAAAGTCACACAGTCTTAGGCAAATCTTTATTTAGAAAGACATAATTTGTCTAACTCAACGATGATTATAGGGGAAAATGATAGAATTGCGACTATTAACCATTGTTTTCCTGTAAGTTCAATAACTTTGAATAATGACGCAAGTGGTGGAACCATAACGACACCGACTTGTAGTACTAAACCAATAAAAAACGATAGTATTAAATATTTATTTGCAAACACACCTTCTTTAAAAATAGAATGTTCACTTCTCATATTAAATGAATGTACAAGCTGTGAAAGGCTTAAAACACAAAAAGCCATTGTTTGACCGATTTTTAAATTTTTAAAAACAACATTTCCTATTGCAAAAGCCAAAAGGGCAAGCGAACCAATCATCATACCTTCTATGCAAATTCGCTCCCAAATTTGTTTTGTAAAAAGTCCCTTTTCATTCCTGTTTTTTCGTCCCTCCATTATGTCGTGGTTCGCTGGGTCAAGACCTAATGCAACGGCAGGTAATGAGTCTGTGACAAGATTTACCCAGAGAAGATGAATCGCTAAAAGTGGTGCTGGAAAACCAATTAGCATAGCTGATAAAATAGTCATAATTTCGCCAATGTTACTAGATAGCAAAAAGTGGACAGCCTTTTTTATGTTGGCATAAATTATTCGCCCTTGTCTGACAGCGTGTACAATTGTTGAAAAATTGTCATCGGCTAAAACTATATCTGATGCCTCTTTTGCTACATCTGTGCCATTTATCCCCATAGCACAGCCTATATCTGCTTTCTTTAGTGCCGGTGCATCGTTTACACCGTCACCTGTCATTGCAACAACATTTCCTTTGCTTTGAAAAGCTTTTACAATCTTTACTTTATCCTCTGGGGAAACCCTTGCAAATACAGAATATTCTTCTATTTTTTCTGAAAGCTCTTCGTCTGAAAATTTATTTAATTCTTTGCCTGAAACGGCTTTGTCATTTTCCTCAAAAATTCCAATCTTTTTTGCAATCGCTGTTGCTGTCAACAAATGGTCACCTGTTATCATAACCGGTTTTATGCCTGCATTTTTACATTCGCTTACGGCATCGGCTACCTCTAACCTTGGTGGGTCAATCATTCCTATAAAACCTACAAATGTTAAATCTCTTTCTGTTGTTTCAACATCTGGCTTCTTTTGGATATATCCAATTTCTTTATAGGCAACAGCAAGCACACGAAGTGCGTTATTTGCCATTTCTCTATTTTTGTGGATTAACTTATTTTTTAAACTCTCTGTTAAAGGTATTGCCTTTCCACCAGAAAAAACATTTGAGCATTTATTTATTAAAATATCTGGAGCACCTTTTGTTATAATTGTGTAATGGCTTTTTCCGTCATTATGTATCGTTGTCATTGCTTTTCTTGTTGAGTCAAATGGAATTTCGCCAACCTTTGGCGTTTTTTTGATGAGTTCGTTTTTATTTATTCCATAGCCAAGTGCTGATATTACAATTGCGTTTTCTGTTGGCTCACCGATTACATTATTTTTTTCATCTATATACGAATCGTTACACAAAACGGATAACGAAAGAATTTTTTCTTTTAGGTTATCTGGATATAATTCGATTACTTTCATTTTATTTTTTGTTAAAGTTCCTGTTTTGTCTGAACAGATTACGCTGGCATTTCCTATTGTTTCAACAGCTGGAAGTTTTTTTACAACAGCATTTTTTTTGGTCATTATCTGAACACCTATAGCTAACATAACTGTAACAATCGCTGGTAATCCCTCTGGAATTGCTGCAACAGCAAGGCTTATAGACGTCATAAACATCTCAAAAGGTGGTATACCTCGAAATATGCCTATAAAGAAAATAACAAAACAAATTGCTAATGCCCCAAGCCCAAGACTTTTGCCTGTTACGGCAAGCTTTTTTTGTAAAGGTGTTTGTGATTTATTGTCACTTAGAATCATAGAGGCAATTTTACCGATTTCAGAATTCATACCTGTATTGCAAACAATTGCTGTTCCTTTGCCTAAGCTTACAGCTGTACCTGAAAAAATCATATTTTTTCTGTCACCTATTGAAACTTCCTTGTCGAATGTTATGTTTTGGTCTTTTTCTGTTGGTACACTTTCACCTGTAAGTGCTGATTCATCAACTTTTAATCTGACTGTTGATACAAGTCTTGCGTCTGCCGGTATTAAGTCACCTGTTTCGACAACAAGCAAATCGCCAACGACTAATTTTTCGGCTGGGATAACTTTTCTTTTTCCGTTTCTAATAACTTTTGCTGTTGGTGATGACATTGATTTTAATGCTGTAAGTGCCTTTTCAGCTCGGTTCTCTTGGATTATCCCCATTATTGCATTTAATATGACGATAAACAATATTATTATTGGGTCAAAAAAATCTTTTTCGCCGTTTATGAAGGAAATGACAAACGATATAATCGCTGCACAAATTAAAACGATAATCATAAAGTCTTTAAATTGCTCAAAAAATTTTATGATAAGGCTTGTCTGTTTCTTTTCTTCTAATTTGTTTAAACCATTTTGTTTAAGTTTTTTTTCGGCTTTTTCGTCAGATAGACCGTTTAACTTATCTGTTTGAAAAAGTTTCTCGATTTCCGAAATGCTTTTTCTATAGTTGTCCATAAAAAATCTCCTTTCATATTTATGTGATTTGTAAATGATATTCTTTTGTGAAAAAAATTATTCGCTTTATTTTTATTAACAAAACAAAATCAAATTTCATATATTGAAAATATCAGACCACGGGTAGGGTGATAGTATGTTTTATATGATTATTTTGGCTTTTTCGTTAAGTGTTGACGCAATTGGAATAGGACTTTCTTATGGCGTTAAAGATATAAAAATACCTTGTTTTGGTAAAGCTATAATTTGTACAATTTCATTTTTGACAATTTTTTTATCTATGTCATTTGGAGAATTGTTATGCCGATTTATTTCGGAGGAAATAGGGAAAATAATAGGCTCTATCGTGATTTTTATAATGGGGTTATGGATAATTTTTGGAAACAACAAAAAGGAAAAATGTGAAAAAAAATCTGACGAAAGTAAAAAAGAAAAAAGTTTTGATTTTTTGATAAAGCCTTTAGGAATTAGTGTTAGAATAATAAAAATACCGGAAATATGCGATTTAAACAAATCATCAATTATTGAACCTATAGAAGCAATTTATTTGGGAATTGCATTATCATTTGACGCAATAGGGATAGGTGTGACATCTTCTGCTTTTGGTTTCCAAAAGTTATTTTTTTCAATTTTGGTTTGTATGTTTCAAATTTTATTTTTAAGTTCAGGGTTGTTTTTAGGAAAGCTTATAAATCAAATAAAATATATAGATAAAATTTCAAATATTTTCTCTGGTGGTATTTTAATAGTAATTGCTATTTTAAAGCTATTTTAGAATTATTTTTTGTTGCCTTTTAAATTTAGCAAAAAATTCTTGTTGAGGTACAATAGATAGGTAACACAAACAAAATAAAAACAAGGTTCAAAATT
>CABVAP010000201.1 GCA_902496345.1 uncultured Eubacteriales bacterium | reverse complement strand
TTTTACTTACAATTGTTTATGTCTTGTTTTGGCAAAAATAAAGCTTTTTCAAAAAATTTATTTTTGCTTACATAAGAGGAGAACGCATCAGGAAACGTAGTTTCCGGCAAAAGTTTTCGTCCACCTTTTTCAAAAGGTGGCCAGAGTTTGAGACGGAGTCTCAAGGTTTTTAAAGGTTTTAAGATTTAGAAAATTTCTAATTTACAAAAAATTACTATGAAAGGAGGAGTTGACTATGGAATACAACTTTTCATTCCTTAAAGATAAAAAAGAATATGAATTATTTGCAGAGGCTTGTATAGACGCAGAGAAAATCCTTGAAACATCTCCAGTAATGAGTGCAGTAGCATCAAGAAAAGCACTAGAGTTATGTGTAAAATGGGTGTATTCTATTGATTCATCATTAAAACCTGTAGAGTATAGAGAGGGGTTGCAGTCGTTGTTGCATAACAATGGTTTCCCTGCTCTTATGAATTATACCCTTTGGAAACGTTTGCAATATGTTGTTAAAAATGGTAATGAATCAGTGCATACATCAAATTGTTTAGACAAAGATGATGCAATTTTGTCATTAAATATACTTTTTGATTTAGTTCAATGGATTGATTATTGCTATGGTAGGGATTACATTGAAAGAACTTTTGACGAAAATAAAATTCCAAACATAACTAAAGATGTTTTGGTAATTCAAAAAAAATATAAAAAAGTGCTTATGGCTGTCAAAAAAAATGCAGACAAGCT
This sequence comes from uncultured Eubacteriales bacterium, assembly GCA_902496345.1. Taxonomy (GTDB): domain Bacteria; phylum Bacillota; class Clostridia; order Lachnospirales; family CAG-274; genus MGBC114079. The sequence goes on along the minus strand of CABVAP010000201.1, from coordinate 3,001 downwards.
TGTTGATGATAAAGAAAAAGAAATAGAAAAACTTTTAAAAATAAATGAGGAGCTTCGTAAAGAAATGGAGCTTAAAAAACCTCAAAATATCAAAGAAAGAGAATATACTTATGACCCTAATATGTCTGAATGGCATACTAGAAAAAGATATATTGATGCAGATTTAAAAGCAAACGGCTATGTATTTGACCAGAATGCAAGAAGAAATTGTATTGAAGTCGAATATAAAGTTGAAGGTATGCCAAATGAAACAGGTATAGGTTATGCTGATTACGTTATTTGGGGAGATACCGGAAAAATAATTGCAGTCTTAGAGGCAAAACGTGCAAGCGAAAGTGCTGATAAAGGAAAAAATCAGGGAAAGCTCTATGCTGATTGTATTCAAAATATGCAAGGGTTTAGACCTATCATTTTTTATACTAATGGTTTTGAAACTTATCTTTGGGACGATGAAAATTCTGCTCCAAGAATTGTCAGTGGAATGTTCCCTCAAAAAGATATTGATGCAATGATTGGACGTAGATATACAAAAAAATCAATTGATAGTGTGCAAATTGATGAGAATATAACAAATCGTTGGTACCAGCTTAGGGCAGTAACAAAATGTTGCGAAAATTTTGCAAATGGAATTAGAAAATGCCTTTTAGTTATGGCAACCGGTACAGGAAAAACAAGAACAGCAGTTTCTATTGTAGACGTTATGATAAAAAGCAGGATTATGGGAAAAGTTTTATTTTTGGCAGACAGAAAGGCTTTGGTTAAACAAGCTAAGGACTCTTTTGCAAAGCATATCGATACAACTATGTGCAATCTTTTAATAAATAAAGATGAAAAAAATGCAAATATAGTTTTTTCTACATACCCAACTATATTAAACGCTATTGATACTATGAAAAATTCTGATGGTTCTAGATTTTTTTCGCCGGGGCATTTTTCACTTATCATTATTGATGAGGCTCACAGAAGTATTTTCAATAAATATAAGGCTATATTTGATTATTTTGACGCTTGTTTATTAGGTCTTACTGCAACACCTAAAAATACTATACATCAGTCTACATATAATTTTTTTGATATGAAAAATAATATGCCAACAGACGTATATGAATATGATGAGGCTGTTAAAAAAGATAAGGTTTTAGTCCCTTTTAATACAATAGAAACAACAACGAAAATTATTGATGACGGTCTTAGATATAATTCTCTCAAAGATGAAGAAAGACAAGCTTATGAAGATGAATTTACAGAAGACGAGGGTATGCCGGAACATATTCCACCTACTGTGATTAATAAATTTATTTTTAACACAGATACAACCGATAAAATGATTTCTGATATTATGAATAATGGAATTAGACATAAAAATGGTAATCATATCGGAAAAACTATCATCTTTGCTCAAAACAAAAAGCACGCAAAATTTATTATAGAAAGATTTGATAAGTTATACCCACAGTATAAAGGGGCTTTTTGTAAATTAGTTGTTTGTGATGAACCTTATTCAGAAAAAAATTTAGAGGATTTTAAAAAAGCTGATGAATATCCTTTTATCACCGTAACGGTTGATATGCTGGAAACAGGGGTTGATGTGCCTGAAATTGTTAATCTTGTATTTGCTAAAAAAGTATACAGTAGAATTAAATTTGACCAGATGATTGGTCGAGGAACAAGACTTTGTAGCGACCTTTTTGGATTTGGTGAAGATAAAAAAGAATTTTATATATTTGATTATATGAGAAATTTTCAGTTTTTTGGCGAAAATCCAAAGGGAAGAGAACCTGGACTTACAACAGCACCTGTTACTATAAGATTTATGCGTATGGTTAATATTATAAAATCTTTGCAGGGTTCAAATTATGCCCAAGAAGAGTACCAATCTTTAAGGAAAGAGCTTATTGATAATGTTGTTAGTAGTATAAATGGTATGCTGACAGATGGAAAGCCAGAACGTATAGAGGTAAAACTTGAATTAAGGTATGTGGAAAAATACAAGGAACGCAAGGAATATGAATGTTTAAATGATGTAAATAAGGAAGAAATTATTGAACATCTTTCAAAACTTGTTGTTTCTGATGAAAAGGACGAGGCTGCAATTAATTTTGATATTATAATGTACGGACTTATGCTTTCTGTAATGGCAGAGGGAAACAACTTCGACAAACTTAAAAGAAATACAATTAAAAAAGCAAATTGTTTACTTAATGAATGTGCGACAATTCCTGATGTTAAGAAAAAAATTCCTGAGTTAAAAGAAATTACAAGTGATGAATATTGGGACAATCAAGATATTTTAAAATTTGAGGAAACCAGAAAATCGCTTAGAGGTATTATGAAATTTATACCAGATAAAGAGGCTAAAGTTCATATTACAACTTTTGAAGATGAAGTTGTATTTCGTGAAGAAGGTAAAGAGTTCAATATGTCATCTAATGACTTTGATGATTACAGAGCAAGAGTTAATGAATACATTGAGGCTCACAAAAACCAACCGGCAATAAATAAGCTATTACACAATAAACCTATATCTGAAGAGGATTACAAGGAACTTGAAAAGATATTTACAAAAGAACTTGGTACGGCAGAGGATTATCAAGTGAATTATCAAGATACACCGTTTGGAATTCTTATTAGAAAAATTGCTAAAATGGACAGAGATGCTGCTTATGCTGCTTTTTCAAGTTTTATTGCTGAAGAACGATTAAATTCACAGCAAATTAATTTTATAGAAAAAGTTGTTGACTATGTTGTGGAAAATGGTTACATAAGCAATATTATGGACTTAATGAAAGCTCCTTTTGACAGACCTTACAAATTTAGTGCGATTTTTAGCAAACAAGAGCAGGTTGAGTTTGTTAAAATATTGAACAACATAAAGAATAATGCTATTGTAGCTTGATAGAAATTTGATGTTGTAGGGGTGAAAGACCGTGGGGCTTTGCCTCATATGCACTAACTTATAAATAATAACTGATTTTTAGCACATATTTAGAACTTTTTTTAA
>CABVAP010000200.1 GCA_902496345.1 uncultured Eubacteriales bacterium | reverse complement strand
GGATAAAAGTCTGCGACGCTTTTTGAAATCGACAATAACGATAAAAATTAACTTTTTCGACACTCTGTATCACTCTTTATTTTTCGGCATATTTTTTGTAAATTGCTATTGACAAATATAGTTAGTTGTAGTAAACTACTGTTGCAAAAATATTAGTTGAAACTAACGTTATTGTTTTTAGCTAATATAATTAATTATAACAAATATGATTGCATACAGCTAATATCGTCAGTTTCTACTAATGATATTACCGTATCCTAATTGTTTTATTTATAAAGGAGTGATTTTTATGCCACTTGCTATGGTTAAAATCGGTCAGACTCAATCTGTACAAAAAATCAACGGAAAAGACGACACTAAAAAATTTCTTGAAACACTTGGTATTATTAAAGGTGAACTTTTAACAGTTCTCTCTGAAGCAAACGGCAATGTTATTATTAATATAAAAAATTCTCGTATAGCAATAAGTAAGGCTATGGCTATGCGAATTATAGTACAGGAGGTATGCTGAAAATGAAAACATTGAAAGATGTACACGCAGGTGATGAAGTAATCGTTGAAAAAATTTCCTGTAGTGGAAGTTTAAAAAGACGTATTATGGATATGGGTATTACCAAAGGAACAACTGTTTACGTTAGAAAACTTGCTCCTCTCGGTGACCCTATCGAATTAACTGTCAGAGGTTATGAGCTTTCTTTAAGAAAATCTGATGCTGAAAACATTATCGTTAAATAAAAATATATATACTGATGTTTTTAGGTAATTATGTTTTATATTAAAATATTTATTATGATATATAATTAAAATGGAGGATTTGAAAATGAGTATAAAAGTAGCTCTTGCAGGTAATCCAAACTGCGGGAAAACAACCTTATATAACGCCATAACTGGTAGCAACGAATATGTTGGTAACCGTCCTGGTGTTACAGTTGAAGAAAAAGAAGCACGATTAAAATGGAATAAAGATGTTACCATTATGGACTTACCGGGTATTTATTCCCTTTCTCCTTACACTTCTGAAGAAGTTGTTACAAGAGAATACATAATCAACAAAACACCTGATGTAATCTTAAATGTTATTGACGCATCTAACATCGAAAGAAACCTTTATCTTACAACTCAACTTATTGAAACTGGGCTTCCTATTGTCATTGCACTTAATATGATGGATATTATTGAAAAAGACGGTGATAAGATTGATGTTGCTAAACTTGAAAAAGAATTGAATTGTCCTATCGTACCTGTTTCAGCTCTTAGAGGCAAAGGCCTTAAAGAAGTTTGCGAAAAAGCTGTTTCTGTTGCAGGTAAAAAAGTTAGCCAAATCAAAATTTATGATACTGATGTTGAGTCTTTTGTTTCTCAGACAGAAGAAATTTTAGCTGATAAAGACTTTACAATAAGTAAAAGATGGTTTGCTGTAAAACTTTTTGAAAAAGACGAAGAAGTTTTGAAGAATTTGAAAATAGACAGCAACAAAAAGGCTGTTCTTGATCAAATTACTAAAAATGCTGAAGATAAATATGATGATGATACAGAAAGTATTATCACAAACGAAAGATATTCTTTTATCGAAAAAACAGTTTCAAAGACTGTAAAAAGAAACACAAGTCAAAAATTATCATTATCTGATAAAATTGATAAAATCGTTACAAACAGAATACTTGCTATTCCTATCTTTGCTGTTATTATGTGGTTTGTATACTACATATCTGTTTCATCTCTCGGTGGTATCGCTACTGACTGGGCTAATGACGGTGTGTTTGGTGACGGTTGGCACCTTCCTTTTACTGGTGGTGAATATGAAGAAGCTGTTGGCGAATTTGATACTGCTCAAGCTGAGGTTGAAGCATTTGTTGCAGCTGCTGAAGAAGCTGGAATTGATGTTGATTCTGTAAATGAAGCTCTTGGAGTTTCTGAACCTGAAGAATTAGCTGACGATGCAGACGCTGATGCAATAGCTGAATATAATGAAGCTAGCGAAGAATTTGCAGCTGCATCTGATACTATTGATGAATTTGTTGCAGATACAAAAGATATTACAGCTGTTGCTGAAATCGAAAATGAAGACGGTGAAGTTGAAGAAACTATTGACGTAGACAACGCTGAGTTTGCAAAAGCTCTTGAAGTTTCTGAACCTGACCCTGCTGAATATGGTGTTTGGGTTCCTGGTATCCCTGTTTTTGTTGAAGATGCTCTTGATAGTATGGGTGCTTCTGAGTGGGTTAAGAGTCTTGTACTTGACGGTATCGTAGGCGGTGTTGGTTCTGTTTTAGGTTTCGTTCCTCAGATTTTAATTCTTTTCTTCCTTCTTGCAATTTTGGAAGACTGTGGATATATGGCAAGAATCGCATTCATTATGGATAGAATTTTCAGAAAATTCGGTCTTTCTGGAAAATCATTTATACCTGTACTTATCGGAACAGGTTGTGGTGTTCCTGGTGTAATGGCATCAAGAACAATCGAAAACAACAATGACAGACGTTTAACTATTATGACAACTACTTTTATTCCTTGTAGTGCTAAACTTCCAATTATCGCTCTTATTGCTGGTGCTATATTTGGTGGTGCAAGCTGGGTTGCTCCTTCTGCTTACTTCTTAGGAATTGCTATGATTATCTTCTCTGGTGTTGTACTTAAAAGATTATCTATATTCCACGGTGACCCTGCTCCATTCGTAATGGAACTTCCTGCTTATCATATTCCTGCAATCAAAGGTCTTTTCATTCATATGTGGGATAAAGGAAAAGCATTTATTAAAAAAGCCGGTACAATTATCTTCCTTGCTTGTGCATTAATCTGGTTCTTTAGTACATTCAACTGGTCACTTGATATGGTTGAAACTCCTGATTCAATGCTCGCTGATATTGGTAAATTTATTGCTCCTATTTTTGAACCACTTGGATTTGGTCATTGGCAGGCTGCTGTTGCTTCTATTACTGGTCTTGTTGCAAAAGAAAACGTTGTTGGTACATTCGGTGTACTTTACGGATTTGATGAAGTTGCTGAAGACGGTGTAGAAATGTGGAGTATGGTTGCTAACGATTTCACAGTTGTTAGTGCTTATGCGTTCCTTGCATTCAATCTTCTTTGTGCTCCTTGCTTCGCTGCTATTGGTGCGATTAGACGTGAAATGGCAAGTGCTAAATGGACAGCTTTCGCAATTATTTATCAAACATTACTTGCTTATGTAGTTGCTTTACTTATCAATCTTTACGGAAACGCAATTGTGTATGGTGGAAGTTTTGTTGCTCCTATAATTCTTACTGTTGTAATTGTTGCTTTAATTGCATACATTTTTGCTAATTCTAAAAAGAACTCTAAAAAAGCTGTTATGGCTTAATTGATTTTTGAAAGAGGCTGTTTAACAACGGCCTCTTTTGTGGTTAAATAAGACCTTGGGGCTTTGCCCCACGGTCTTTAACAAAACCTAAATTTGATTTAATAAAGATAAAGGAAGTGACACTCTGTGGTAGCTGATATTGTAATTTGTCTGATAGTGTTGGTTGGAATTTTCTTTGCGATAAAAAGTCTTAGAAAAGATAAAAAAGAGGGTGGCTGTGCCGGCTGTTCAGGTTGTTCGGGTTGTCACGGCTGTTCAAGTCAACCAAACGTAGATGAAAATAAAAAGTAACGTTAAAACGACAAAAATAAAAAACCTTGAGTCAAAATCAAGGTTTTTTATTGTCGGCAAAGTTAATTTTTATCGTTATTGTCGATTTCAAAAAGCGTCGCAGACTTTTATCC
>CABVAP010000199.1 GCA_902496345.1 uncultured Eubacteriales bacterium | reverse complement strand
TCTCCACCTTACCCTTGACAGAAAAAAAGTGTAACCAATCATTGACACTTTAACATTGATTTCCGTGACTTAAAAATAAATAAACTTGACACACAAAGACCTTTCGATGTAATATAAAATTGATTGGTCTTTGTTTTTGCGAATAAATTTCGGATAACAAGGAGGATATAATATGGGTAAAAATTTACACGGTAAAGAATTAGGCAAAGGTATAAGACAACGTAAAAATGGATTATATGATGCTAGAGCAGCTATCAATGGTTATAAAATTCATTTGTCGGATACAAATTTAAAAAAATTAAGACAGGAATTTAATTTAAAAAAGAAAGAGTTGGAAAAAGGAAATAAAGTTATAGTAAAAAATTACACTTTAAATGAATGGTTTGAAATATGGCTTAATAAATATAAAATCGCTCAAGTTAAAAAATCAAGTATAATACCTATTAAAAGTAAATATGAGAATCTATTTGGGGTATATATAGGTAATAAAAACATTAAGGAAATTATAAATATGGACATACAAAATGTTGTCAATAAACATATAAAAGATAATCGTAATACAAATATGATAAGAAGTTCATTAAAAAACTTATCGGAATATTTTGATATCGCAATCGCTAATAAAATTATAAAAGAAAACCCTTGTATTTTAATTACTACGCCAAAAACAATCTCTAAAACTAAAGCAAAAAATTACAAATTATCTTTTCTGACGAAAGAAGAAGAAGAAGAGTTTTTGCAAGCTGCCCAGTATAAAAGAGGTAAATTATATGGTGATTGGTTATATGAAGTATTTTATGTTTTATTTTATACCGGACTAAGGGTTAGTGAATTATGTGGCTTAAAGTGGGAAGATATAAATTTTCAAAAAAAATATATCAATGTTGAGAGACAATTAATTTGTCAATATTACAAAGGTAAACATTTGTATTTCCAACCACCAAAAACATCAACAGGATTTAGAAAAATACCGTTTATTGGTGATATTGAACGCATTTTAAAACAACAATATATGAAAATATCAAACAGAAGACTTCAATTAGGTGACAAATGGGGTTCACAAGAAGATGAATTTGCAGATTTGGTTTTTTATTCATTAAGAGGAACACCATTAACAAAAGATACCGTTGAAAAAAATATCAATTATATTGTAAATAGGATTAATAAAAATAGGATGCCTTATGATAAATTCAAAAATGTTCATCCACATATGTTTAGACATTCTTTTGCATCAAAATGTTACGAAAATAATATCGATATTAAAACCACACAAATGTTACTGGGACATAGTGATTTTGCAACAACTTGGACGAAAAAAGTCTTGTGTTCAGCCTGTAGTAGGGTATACGGAAAACTATTCGTAAAACGATACTTTTACGAATAGTTATGCGCGATAGGCTCTACAGGCTTATTACAAGAGTTTTTCCAGTCCAGTTTTTGAATTTTGGAACTGGACTGGATTTTTATAATTTTATCTTGAGTTATTTTACATCAAATTTTATAATTTCTGATTCTAATTTGTTATCACTTATATGTGTATAAATATTCATTGTTGTATTAAAGTTACTATGACCCAACAACATTTGAGTTGTTTTTAAATCAATATTATGTTCATAGCATTTTACTGCAAATGAGTGTCTAAACATATGTGGATGAACAGGTTTAAATTTATCATATTCAATCCTGTCTTTATTAATTCTATTAACAATATTTTTTGTTGCTATTGCAATCGTATCCTTTATTAATGGCGTACCTTTGATTGAATAAAATACTAAATCTGAAAATTCTTCTTCTGTAGCTTGCCATTTTTCGCCTAATTGCAATTTTCTTTCAGAGATCTTTTTATATTGTTGTTTGAGGATATTTTCCATATCTCCTATAAATGGGATTTTTCTATATCCTGCTTGGGTTTTTGGTGTGTCAAAGTACATATGTTTTCCTTTGCAGTATTGACATATTAATTGACGTTCAATAGAGATATATTTTTTTCGAAAATTTACATCTTTCCATTTTAAACCACATAGTTCACTAACTCTCATACCTGTATAAAACAATGTATAAAATGCTTCATACAACCAATTCCCATATAGAGAACCTCTTTGATATTGTGCTGCTTTTAAAAATTCATTTTCTTCTTCTTTTGTGAGAAATGTTAATTCTTGAGATTTTCTTTGATTGTTATTTCGAGGTACTGAAACAGCAAGACAAGGATTTTCTTTAACTATTTTATTTGCTATGGCTATAGAAAAACATTCTGATAAATTGCTTAAAGCACTTTTTAAACTGTTTAAATTTTTACCAGAAGAAACATAGTTATTGATAACATTTTGAATGTCTATATTTAATATATCTTGAACATTTTTATTGCCTAAACACCCAAAAATATTACGAAATTTGCTTTTTAATGGAATGACACTTGATTTTTTTATTTGAATAATTTTGTATGTTTCAAACCATTGTTCAAACCATTCATTTAAAGTATATTTCTTAACAACTAATGTATTGCCATTTGATGTTTCTTTTTTTAAAGCATTGAATTCATGTTTTAATATTTTTAAATTTGTATTTGAAATATGAATTTCTTGACCGTTAATTATTGCTCTTGCGTCATATAATCCGTTATAACGCTGTCTAATTCCTTTTCCAAGTTCTTTGCCTTTTAAACTTTTCCCCATAACTTTATCTCCTTTCACAAACAATTCGTAAAATAGAGACCACTTTAAGTTATTATATCATAATGGTCTCTATTCATCAATATTATTTATTTTTAATTTTTTCATCAATCCATTCGTCTACAAGTTTAATATCTGCATACCATCTATTACCTATTTGTAGACTAAATTGACATTCTGGCGATTTTAATATCTTTCGTGCTTGTGTTTTACCTATACTTAAATATTTAGCAAAACTTTCAATATCAAGTAATCTTTTTTCTATAGGTTCTTTAATTAAGCTAATTATTTTATTTTCCACTACTTCCAAGCTTCCCTTCTCCTCTTTTAGAAGGAATTTCTTTCAATTCATCAAAAGTTATTTCTTTTACAGAAAATTCATTATGTACATTATGAACAATTCCTTAAAATAAAGCTTTTGAATAAGGATATATAATAAATCCATTTTTTATAATCTGTGCAGAAAGCTTATCAAATTCATCAATACTTTTTTTAAGGATAATAACAGGCTTGTCATTTGTATTTGTTGTTGCAAGAAACCATTCACCTCTATAGCTTGAATCAATAACCCCTGCACTATATTTAATACCTTTGCTTCCACTTGAACCTCTTTCTTGAATTTGTATATAAAACCCTTCAGAAATAGCACTTGCAATACCAGTTGGCACAAGGACTGTTTCATTAGGCTTAATAATCATAAATTCCTCATCAAAGCAAGGATATACGTCATAGCCTGCATTCCAGCTTTCTTTTGTAGGAATAGTAGCATTTTCTTTTACTTTTGCCCATAAAATTTCATCGTTAGATACTTTTTTCATTATTTTTACTCCTTTTATTTTAAAATTTGTCTTAAATACTTAATGTTAGTTAGCTTTAAGTATTCATCTATAATTGTGCTTTCTTTTTTGTTCATTGAAAATATTAAAACACTATAAGTATCAGTCCATTCTCTTGTATAACTTTGATTTACAATGTATTTAATATGATTACGTTTTAGTACGGTACATAAATTACTTACATCATCTGCATTATCGCAAGTTAAAATATTTGTCCACATAATATCTTTTTCGTAC
>CABVAP010000198.1 GCA_902496345.1 uncultured Eubacteriales bacterium | reverse complement strand
ACATATTATAGCTTTAATTTTTATTACAATAATATTTCAAAATTAGATTGACGTGAATTTCGTTGCATAGTATGAAAAAGAAAAAAATATGAATATAATAGATACTTTTTCCATATTTATATTGCACCACAAAAAAGGACTTCTAACTTATTTTTTAATTAGAAATCCTTTTTTATAGTGCTATTTCTTCACCGTCCCAATTATTATTAATTTACAGTATAAAATTAAATAATATCATTACAATCTTTAAGGAAACACTGATTAATTATGCATGAGCAATATTTGTATGCTCAGAAATTTCTCTATTTATTGTACATAAATCATTTACTGATAATTGATGAATGTCATTATGTCCTGTAATTCTTGCAAATGTTTTAAGCTCTTGCGCAGAACAATTCAAATAATTTGCAACTCTCTGTGCAGCAGCATCTTGCTGTAATCTCTGTCTAAGCTCAGAATCCTGTGTTGCCACACCTACTGGACACATACCACTTCCACAGATTCGATATTGTTGACACGCTGCAGCAACCATAGCCGCAGAGGCAATAGCTATAGCATCAGCACCCATTGCAATTGCTTTAGCAAAATCTGAAGATACTCTTAACCCTCCTGTTATTACTAATTGAATATCAGAATGTATAGAATTCAAATATTTGCGTGCTCTTGAAAGTGCATAGATTGTTGGAACACTAGTAGAATCACGAATAATAGCGGGAGAAGCTCCCGTAGCACCACCTCTTCCATCAATCGTGATGAAATCGGGGTCAGCTTGAACACAGAATTCCAAATCCTTTTCAATTCTTCCAGCCGCAATTTTAATTCCGATAGGTCTGCCGCCACTTCTCCATCTAAGCTCTGAAACAAGATTCTTTAAATCAAGCACAGAATTAATTCCTGGAAATTTTGAAGGACTAATAACATCCTTGCCCAACGGCTTATTTCTTATCTCTGCTATTTCAGGAGTAACTTTTTCCCCTGGAAGATGACCACCCATTCCAGGCTTAGTACCCTGACCTATTTTAATCTCAATAGCATCAGAGGTTTGTAAATTTTCATCAGTTACACTGTAGAGATTAGGAACATATTCGAATATGTACTTATACGAAGCTGCCTTTTCCTCTGGAAGTATGCCGCCCTCACCGCTGCACATAGCTGTTTTTGCCATAGCACTTCCTTTAGCAAGAGCAACCTTTGTTTCCTTTGACAATGCACCAAATGACATATGTGAAATATAAACAGGCATACCTAAAGTCATTGGTTTTTTAGCATTTTTACCTATAACCGTTTCCAAGGATACCTCTGCGTGTTCATCTAGTGGCATTGGGTTAAGCTGTGCACCCAAAATCAGAATATCATCCCAATTAGGCATAGCCATTCTTGTCCCCATTGCCTCTATTGCAGATTTGCCTGTAACTGCCATTTCATGGATTTCCTTCATATAACGATAATCACTGTCTATTTTTCTCGTTTCTTTTGGATAACTCAAATCAGATTCGCATATATTGCTTGAAATAATAGGTTCTTCCTCTTTTTTCTCCTTCTCAACAATTACAAACTTGTCAACAGACTGCTTACATAAAGGACATTCAGTCAATTCAGAAAAAGGCTTTCCCTGTTCGTCCTCGTCATACACATACCCGCATATAGAGCATTTATATACCATACTAATCCCTCCCTGATTATCAAATAGTCAAACAAAATTTTAAAACGAAAAGCAAGATAATTCATCTATTAAATACATAAGAAACAGCAAAAATCAAATTCTAATATTAATAATTTTCAGAATTTATCTCAAAATAAGACTGTGGATGAGCACAAACAGGACATACCTCAGGTGCAGCAGTTCCTACTACAATGTGTCCACAATTACGACACTCCCAAACCTTAACCTCACTCTTTTTAAATACCTCTTGCATTTCAACATTACGAAGTAATGCACGATAACGCTCTTCATGATGCTTCTCAATTGCTGCAACTCCTCTAAACTTTTCTGCAAGCTCATGAAAGCCCTCAGCATCAGCAGTTTTAGCAAACTCCTCATACATATCTGTCCACTCATAGTTTTCTCCATTAGCAGCCGCCTCAAGATTTTCTGCTGTACTGCCAATTCCATTTAATTCTTTAAACCACAATTTTGCGTGTTCCTTTTCGTTCTCGGCAGTTTTCAAAAAGAGTGCTGCAATCTGTTCAAACCCTTCCTTCTTTGCTTTTGATGCAAAATAGGTATATTTATTTCTTGCTTGCGATTCTCCGGCAAAAGCAGCCTCAAGATTTTTCTCTGTCTGAGTTCCAGCATAAGGGTTAGCTTTTGCCTCCTCAATTTTTTCAAACTTTGATGCTGGCTGTTTACATACAGGACACTTCTCAGGTGCTTCATCTCCCTCATGAATATAACCGCATACAGTACATTTCCATTTTGTCATAATTATTCTCCCTTTCATATAAAAATTTTACGGAGTATCTCCGCTTGATTTCGTTATTTTTTTTGACACTCATTGCAAACACCTTTGAATACAATGTCGCACTCATTAAAGATAAAGCCGTCTGTTTCCTTAACTCTATCAATAAGGTTAGGAATGACATCCATTTTAACATCACTAACCTTGCCGCAGCAAGTACATATAATGTGATAATGATTAGATGTCCTATGGTCAAAATGTGTTGCAGAACTAGGAATCTCCCTTGCAACGATTTCGCCATCTTTAGCTAATTGACTTAAATTTCTATAAATCGTTCCTCTGCTTATCGTAGGATGTGTCTTTTTAATTTCTTCATACACCTGTTCTGCCGTAGGATGATTATGAAGTTTTTTGACCATATCTAAGGTAAGTTTTCTTTGAACCGTATTTCGCTTCATAGTCCACCTCCATTAACCATATATTGTACTTATTAATATTGTATCTCATTAACACCCAGTTAGTCAATTCAAACTTGTAAATTTTTGATATAAATACAATAACCGACCCTACCTCTACTAAAAAAGGTGCTATCATAACTTTAGCCTTTCAACTAAAATTAGAAAGCACCTATCATATTTATATTATAAAAGTGTCCATTTTTATTTTGTAAAACAGGGTATAAAATCCATTTTGTCATCATCACAAATATAATATTTTCTATAAAATTATAAATCCAATAATTTCTATGTATTCAAAATTATTTTCTTATATCACAAACAAAGCCTGAACCCTACAAATTTTTTCAAGCTTCTATTAATAATATTATTATATACTTCAACATCATTGTAATGCCAAAGCCATAATATCTTCTAATTCAATCAAACTATTTTCGGCTGCCAAATCAGCAATTAACAGTGCTTTATCCAAGGACATTATTTTTATCAATTCATTCAAAGCTTTCATATATACACTTCTCAATTTTGATGTTCCTTTAAACAAATATTCCTTCAATTTATCTGTAAACTTATCAGTCAAGCTTGAATTAAATAATGAATTAGGTTTTCTCATTAATGTTGGCAACCAATTTTCCCAATGAATTGCCATATAATTTTTATCACCGTATAATCTATCAAATTCAGCTATTAGATTTAGTTCCATATCATAAAAGTAAACCTTGTTATATGTAATCTTTACTTGAACTATCTTACCCGCATATTTCGGCTCAAGATAATATTGATTTTTACCTTTGAATCTTACTATACCTTGTTTGTCAACTTTCCTCTTTATATATGTTACGTCAATCTAATTTTGAAATATTTATGAAATAAACAACTATAAATAAACAAAAT
>CABVAP010000197.1 GCA_902496345.1 uncultured Eubacteriales bacterium | reverse complement strand
GGTTTTAATAGGGTGGTGGGACAAAGTCCCACGGTCTTCGACAACTTCTAATTTTTATAGTTCTTTTATTTTATAACTAGTATGGTTGAGGTCTGGTTTATATGGCCAAGGAAAGCCTCACCTGATGTTGAAAACCCAATACTGTTGTATTTTCCAAATATAGCACAATATTCTTTTTCAGCCTTTTTGTTTAGCATTTCAAAAGTCCTGTATAAACAGTTGAAATTTATAACCCCAGCCGGTTCGTATGTTATCGCAGAGTTAAGTGCTTTTTCTGTGTCTTTTACTATGTCAGTAAGCTTTAATATATGTATCTCTGTGTTTTCTGGAATCGCACAATGAAGTGAAACACTTCCGTTCTCTTGAATTTCGTTCATAGTCCTTATAAAGATTTCATCATTTGCCAAAACACCAACAGGATTTGATACAAAATAATTTGCTATGTCAGATTTGTCTATGCCTAATGCTTCTGCATAAACTTCTTTCACATCACGACCGTCAAGTTCATATAAAAGACGATTTTTCATATCAGATTTTGTTACTTTATATGTTTTATCAGATAATATTTCTGCACTTTGTGTCTTTAATACATCATATCCAGAAACAGTTTTTAATAATGCAAGCACAACAGCATTTGTATAAGTTTTACCATCAGCATAAACCTTTGATATTCCATTTGAAGTTGTTGATGACGTTCCACCTACAAACATAATGTCTGTACTTGTTCCAAGTTTATCCATAAATTCTTCTTCTACCTTGCAACTACTTTCAAACAAAACTAGTCCAACATACTTATCAAAATGTTGAAGTATTTCGTTATATGTTCCGTAATACGAATGTAATTTTGAAGTTATCTCGTCCATATCATATCCATTGTCGACATTTTCGACAACTTGAACACAAATGTCAGAAACAGAATTTTCATCAATTGCCATAACAGAAATTGTGTTATAGCTAAAATCATTTTTATAGTATTCACTGTGTGAAGTACAACCTATTACTTTTGCATTTGGGTATGCTTCCTTAAACTTTTGTGATGGATTTAAATTGTCATAATCACTTGAGCTAAAAAACACAATTAACTTTGGCTCAAAATCAGCCATATTATTTTTTAAATTATTTAAATCATTAGTATCTTTTATAGAAAATGTTTTTACTGCCAAATCAATAACCCCCTTAATTATAATTTAATTCCGAATTCATCAGCTACTTTTTTTATCGCCAAAATAACTTTTTCATCATCAGGTGATGCGTTTGTATAGTTGTTTACGTTTATACCTTTTAAAATTAACTTTGTTTTTGTAAGATTTGCAATTACTTCATTGCCATTTGCTCGTTTGCTAATAAGTTCATCAATCATACTTTTTATTTTACCAGCCATATAAAACTTCCTTTCTGTTAATAATTAGTAATGTAACTTATTTTTAAAAATATAAGAAATATATATTATGTATCTTATGTGTATTTTAGATAAAATTTAACAAAATAAATCCCAAACTTAAGTATTATTTTATATCTTTGTTACTATTTTGTCAAGGATAATTATAAAAATACACAAAGAGCAAAATAATATTCTATTAAATATTGATTATGCTTTTAAAAATAGAAAAGCCAACTTTTTTATTAAAACATAAAAAGCCGACTTCTTATTTTATATATATCAAATTATCTTATATTTGTAATTTTTTTCAATATCTTATTTAAAGTTTTCAGCCCCATAACTATTAGTTGTAAACAGCTCTATAGATACTCCATTTTTTTATTCAAATATTTTTACAAGCAACGTTTGTAACATAAGCTGATTTTGAGGGACATTATTAAAGCTTAATGTATGTATTTTATATTTATTGCCATCATTGTACAGAATAAATTGAATTTTTGCTTTAACTTTATTATCCATATACGTACAATACCCTGTAAATTCTACAACTGATTCCCCAGTATCAGCATCAAAGTACTTCCAAGTTGGGAAAGCAAAAAAATTATCAAAAGCCTTACCAAAACTCTTTGATTCGCCTGACGGAACCATATTTTTTATACGAACTACATATTTATTATCTTTATCTGCATAGTTTGCTAATTGGTCAATTACATCAGAACAACCCGAAAATGCAATATTCGAACAAATAATAATTATTATTAAACATATTTTTTTAATATTCATAACCCCTCTCCCCTTCCATCCCTTTGAATTTTGCTAAATCAATGTAATTTCAATAAAGACATAACAAATCGATTTTTATTTTAAAAGTGTTCTTTTAATTATTGCAGCAGGTATAAATATCCAACCTAAACAAAAGGCAAGGGCCAATTTTTTCATAAAAAAATAGTAATAAGAAGTATAAAATACTACTTTGCCCTCATATAAGCAAACGCCTACTGCCCAGAAACCTGCAATAACATAAATAATTCCTAATATTTCTCCCATTCTTCTCACCTCCTAAAAATGTATAAATAATTTACTAACTTTCAAACTCCTCTTTTCATACACTAGCAAAAATTTATGATAGTTTTTAAGTAACCTTTTTTCGATTTTTTAATTTGTAAAAAATGATTTTAACCAGTGAACAAAAAGAAATTTTATGCCTATTCAACACACTAAATAATTCAGATAAAAAACTTATGTTAATATACTTCATAGGCCTAAACAAAAAAGTATAATAAATTTGATACGTTTATTATATGTCATATAAAAACAAATTTTGTTACCTTCTGGCTAAATATACTATTTTTTTATTTCATAGTTTTTTCAATGATATGTTACAAAATCAAGCAAAAATTTGTGTATGTTTATAATGAATATACTACATTTTAGAATAACCTATATTTTATTTTCTTCTTGTAATATTAATTTATATATGTTAAACTAAGGCTGTGTGAAAAAATTGATTAAACAGCAAATAAAATGATTTAAAATATAGAAAATTTTATTTTTATAGCTTTTACAAATAAAACAACTGTTTTATCTTGTATAAATAGCTATATTTTGTTGTAATGTGAGGAGTATGTATATTATGTATATAGTGTTAGACCTTGAATTTAATCAAGCCTATGACTTTGTGAATAACACAAAGGGCGAACCAGACCCTAATTGCCGATTTGAAATTATTCAAATTGGTGCAGTTAAGCTCAATGATGATTTCAAGATAATAGACTCATTTAATAAATTAATAAAACCTCAAATATATAAAAACATTCACCCTCACGTTCAAAAAATAACAGGGTTTGTAAACGATAACTTTACCAACGCAAATACATTTCCGGAAGTTTATGCTGATTTTAATAAATTCATTGGTGATGACTCACCTATTATGTGTACCTGGGGAAATAGCGATATTCGTGCATTATATAGGAATCTAACGTATTACAAACTTATTGATTCTCCAATTATAATACAATATATAGATGTTCAAAACATAGCAACAAAGTTTTTAAAGTATAACAGAGGTGGAGCAATAGGATTAAAGAACGCTGTAGATATGTTGGGTATAAAAACAAATGAATTTTATCATAACGCATATTATGATGCCTTATACACAGCACAAGTTTTTCGTATTGTTAAGTCAGACCAAATTCAATTTAAAATTTTTAATTCGAAAAGAATAAAATAAATTTAAAACCTTGAAAATTAGAAGTTGTAGGGCTGAATCTTTTTGGTAAAAAGATTTAAAAAAACTAGTTTTGTGGTGGTTTAAGTCTTTGGTTTATAATCCAATTACATTGGAAATCTATTTATTTGCCTACGGCGTGGTACTTGGCACCGGAAAGAAATC
>CABVAP010000196.1 GCA_902496345.1 uncultured Eubacteriales bacterium | reverse complement strand
GGGGGTCTGGGGGGAATTCGAAACCCCCCAGGTTTTTGGGTACTTTTTGCAATCAAAAAGTACCACGCCGTAGGCAAATAAATAGATTTCCGATAAAATCGGATTATAAACCAAAGACTAAAACCACCACAAAACTAGTTTTTAAAATCTTTTTACCAAAAATGTTTACCCCTACAACTTCTAATTTATTTGATTTATATATTGTTTACGTTTCTAACTTTCCAGACTATCTCGTTATTTTTATATTCATTTGTTAAATAGACGTAAAACTTAATATCTGGCTCAAAATCTGAAAAGATATATAGTTTTGCAGTTTGCTCTTTTTCTGAATTAATGATTTTATCTATTTTGACAGATAAATTGTTGTCAGTTAAGTAGTTAATAAAATATCGTATTGTTTCAAATTTATGATTTACCACATTTTCTATGTCTGAAACGCTGATTGTGGATTCTATTGAGCTATTGCCTTGAACCTCTAATTGAGGTGATATAAAACTACTTAATAAGTAATTAAGCTCTTTTTTGTGATTTTCAAAAGAATCATCTGATACTAGGCAAATGTTATCTTTTAGTTCAGTATCAGGAGAATATATTGTTACGTATGAAATAATGTAATGTTGTTTCTCATTATTTACTTCGGCTGTGTAGATTACTCTGTTATTATCAAAAATACTTTCTAATTCTTTGCCACCTGCTGTTTCTTTTAAAGTATCTAGAATTTTTTCTTTTGTATAGTTATAGGCATCAGGAGCTTCATTTGACATTATTGCTAAACGGTATAAATGGCCGTTTCTATTTGCTAAAAAATAAGCTTGGTTATATGAACTTTGCTCTTCATCTTTTTCATAATAAAATGGCAAAAACATAGAATCTCCATAGCTTGGATTTTCATAGACAAAGCTATTTGAAAGTTCACCTTTTTGAATATAATCTGTTTGAGCTAGCACTGTGTCGTCAGAATTTTTAACATTAAAGTTAGAAATATCAAGAGATAAATTTTCATTTGCTGTTACTGCTGTTGAAACAAAGACAAATACATACAAAAAAGATGTTAAGAGGACATTAAGGAACTTTTCGTATTTCATAATATGCAAGCTAAAAATTAAACTGTTTATATTGCTATATCTATTTTCAGCATCAACTTCGATTGATTTTTTTACAATTTTATTTATATACGACCTACGGTATCTATTGCCCAATAACTCTTTTATCGTCATACCAAGTGCGTATATATCACTTCTTTGGTCTGTTTCTGCAAAGCCATACTGTTCTGGAGGGGCATAGCCTTTTGTACCTATTTTATTAAGTTATATTTTTTCAAAAGTCTGTCGAAATATTCAACTAGGGTACAATTTAAAAACTCGTCTTCATTGTCAGAAAAATAAGTTTCTAGGTTTTTATTTGATTTTAATTCATTTAATAATTCTGTTGTTTCTTTTTCTATAACTTTCCTCCGTAAATAATATAAAAATAACTTTCATAATTATACAAAAATGATAACATAAAAACTATTTTTTTCAATAAATTGACAAAATTAATTTTAGCAAGGTAAAAAATTGTTTTATTTACCTATTGGGTAAATGATTTTAAATTTATTGTTGTATAATGTCTGTAGTGATGATAAATAATTTATTTTAAAATTATCTTAAATTAATTTTGAATTTAATCAAGGAGGAGATTTATTATGAAAAAGTTTTTATGTGTTTTGACAGGTGCAATTGTAATGATGTCTTCTGTTTCGGCTTTCGCTTGGACAAAATCTTATACTACAAATAAGCACGGTAGTGCCTACAATGATACTCGTGTTTGGCAAACTACAGATTACATAAACTCAGATGGAGTTGCTTATATTCCTTTATCAGTTTTCACAACTTACGGCATAAACGGTTCTATTTGTAATTACAATTCATCAAACGGTACATTTACTATAGAAAATGGCGATTATATATCTTCAAGTAGAGCATTTACTGCAACATTTAAAAATGGTAGCAAAGCTGTAAGTGTTGACCGTGGGTTTGGCTCTGAAACTGAATATGTTTCTTATGCTCCTAAAATGATAAATGGCAAAATATGTATACCTGCTAGAAGTTTAGCAGAAGTGTTTGATGGTAGTGTTTACTATAATACATCAAGCAAAATTGTTACAATAAATATTCCTTTAGCTTAATTAGCTTAATTAGTTTTTTATTAGTTTTAAAGTTGTTTTCATAAAATCCTAAGTACGATATATTCGAAAATTTTATTTGTTTTTTAGTTTAGTGTTGATTATAAACGCTAGATAATAGGTAAGTCCCACATTTTGACTGTGGGGCTTATTTTAGTATAAAACCTTTTTTTGTGGGTAGATTTATGGCAAATTTTTATTGTTTTAATATACCGTTATTTGATTTTTAAAGGTAAAATCTTAGCTAGTGGATAAGTTGACATATTGTTTATTATATGTTAATATGTATAGTAGATTTTGGTGGCAAGTTAGTGGATTATTTGGAATAATAAACACACTTGTCCGAATAATATTATTTGTAAAACAAATTTTTAAGGGGGTTTTTTTATGAAAAAGAAAGTTGTTGCTTTATTTTTAGGTGCTGTTATGACTGTTTCTTCTGCTAGTTATGTTTTTGCAGATAGTGGGGTTACTGTAAAAGTTAATGATGCTGTTGTTGAACTTCAGGCAGAACCTGTTATTATTGACGGAAGAACTTTTATTAGCAATACCGATTTTGAAAATATAGTAAAAGTTTTGGGGGGCAATAATTCAATAAAAGAAGTAAGTGAGGAAACTCTTGTTCCTGTTCGTGAGCTTGCTGAAAGTCTTGGTGCAACTGTTGATTGGGATTCAGAAAATAAAACAGTTGAAATAACTAAACAAGAAGAACAGAAAAATCAAGAAAAAATTGATGAAAATGATGAATTAAGTCAGGCTGTTTTTGAATATTTTGGCAATTTAAAAGCAATGCTTGATAATGCTGATAAGTTACCGAAAGAAATGAATAAAGAGGTTCAAAAAACTATTCTTTTGAATATGAAAGAAGTTATTAAATCGGCTAGAAGTCAGGACTATGCTGCATTTGCTGGTGAATTTAAAGAGTTGAATGTTCAGATTAAAAAGATTTTAGATGAACAAGGAATAGAAACAGAAGTTGTAAACGAAGACAATTTCTTAGATGTATTATCTGAAATCCAACAGAAAGCAACTGGTTTGCTTAACGATGCAATTAAGATGGGCGATACTGAAAACATAAGTGAGGCAACTTTAAATTATACATCTGCTGTTATGTCAATTGCAAAAAATGCAGACAAATTAACAGTTGAATCTGCTAAAGAATTTTCAGATATGTCTTTGGACTATGCAGAAGATATTATTGATTTAGCTTTAGAAAATTTAGACACTTCAGACGATGAGCTTAAAGCTAAGATTGATGAAAAAACTAACGAATACTATGACAAGTTAGTTAAATTTGCAGAGGCTAACAACATAGAAATTGAATCTGTAGACTTAGACAAACTTACAGATATGTTCAAATTATAATAGTTTTTATGTATCTACGAGCAAAATGGGGTTGTCGCACTGGCAACCTCTTTATTTTAATAAATTAGAATTTGTAGGGGTAAACCTTTTTGGTAAAAAGAGTTCAAAAAGCAGTTTTGTGGTGGTTTAAGTTTTTTTGCTCATATCCGATTACATCGGAAATCTATTTATTTGCCTACGGCGTGGTACTTTTTGATTGCAAAAAGTACCCAAAAACCTGGGGGGTTTCGAATTCCCCCCAGACCCCC
>CABVAP010000195.1 GCA_902496345.1 uncultured Eubacteriales bacterium | reverse complement strand
GAGACGGAGTCTCAAGGTTTTGAAAGGTTTTAAGATTTTGACAACTTCTAATTTGTAACACATAAAAAAGCCGTTGAAATTTAATCTCAACGGCTTAAACACTAGTTGTCAATTAGTTTTCCTTGTATATGTAGTATTTTTGACCTTCCTGCTTCTTTGCTGTTTTAACAGCATCTTTTGCAAGTTCTAAAAGAAGTTCATAGGTTTCTCCACATTCGGGATATAAAACAACCCCAATACCACCATTAATATCGACAGTAGTGTCATCTTTTTCGTAAACTTTGAATATGTTCTTTTGAAGAACTTTTAACTTCTCTTCAAGGTCATCTCTTTCCTTAATGAGAACAGCAAAAATATCTGCATCAAGTCTGCCAATTACATCACTAGAAGAAAATACTTTTTTGAGTTCCTTTGCAATTTGAATTAAAATATAGTTTCCAAATTTATAACCACAATTTTTGTTTATATTTCTAAATTTGTCTATATCGACAACCAACATAGCAAGTTCGTCATTCTTTTCTGCTGAATCAATAAAAGTTGAAACATACTCTCGCATATAAGCACCGTTCCAAAGCTTTGTGACAGAATCGTGGCAAATATTAAAAATAAGATTGTTTCTCTTTGCCTTAATTGAATCTATATTTTTAACACAAAGAATAATGCTTTCAAGCTCAAGATATGAATTTACAAATGCCAAGACATTAACATAAAGCCATACATATCTACCTTCATTGTTAGCAATTCTAAGTTCAACTTCATCTTTAAAAATTCCCTGACTGGCACGTTTATTAATGTTATCAATTGCCAATTTTTCGATAAACATTCTAAAATCATCTGGGTGGCATCTCTTTTGAATAACCATAAACAATTCATTGTATGATTTCGGCTCTTTATCATAATAATTTAACCCCGTATTAATTGTATAAAACAAAAGATTATCACCAAGAGCATTTGTTTCACAGACAAAATCGAATTGCTCAGAAAGAGCAAAGACAAACTTTCCTGAATTAACATCACCAAATCTACTAAAGTTTGTACCATTTACAGCATTTTTGAGTTTACTATTTTCAATATTTAGCGAAGTTTCCACTTCATCTTTGTATTGTTTAGAAATAGAATCATAATTTTTTATTATCTCTTTAAAAGCATCAAGTATTTGATTTGAGAACACACCACACTCACCATTCAAAATCATTTGAATAGCTTTTTCTTCTGGAATACCTTTTCTATAAACATTGTCATTTGTAAGAGAGTCGTATGCATCAGCGATACCAACGACCTGTGCACTCAAAGGTATTTCGTTACCTTTTAATCCCTCTGGATAGCCGTTCCCGTCCCATCTTTCGTGATGATACATACATATATCGTAACAGTATTTATAGTAATCATCATTCTTTATAACACCAAGTTTTTCCAATATTTCTCCACCTTCAACGGTATGCTGTTTCAAAACTTCAAATTCCTCTGGTGTTAATTTACCGTCTTTAAGCAAAATTGTATCTGGCATAACAATTTTACCGATGTCGTGCAAAGCAGACGCATTTGCGATAAGATTAATGGTTCTCTCATCGCAATGGTATTCAGGGTATTTTTGTGAGAGAACAGTAAGCATTTCTGTAACAAACATTTTTATTCTATTTATATGGTTGTTTGACTCAGTGTTTCTATGTTCAATGATAGTACCTAAAATTTCGATAACAGCTTCATTAACCTTAAAGATTTTTTCTTTTTCTTCCATAAGTTCAATGTTTTTGCTGTAAAGTTGCATTGTTTGATTTTCAATAACAAATTCAAGATAGCTTTTTTCTTCATAAGATTCAATAATGTTAGCAATGCGATTTTTAATCACATAAATATCGAAAGGTTTCACGAAAAAATCAGCAATTTTAAAATCTTTACCATAATTTTTAATTTCATAAGAACTATCTTCCAAAATCAATACAATAGGGGCTTTATACACAATACCCTCTTCATTGAGTTTATCTATAACATCAAAACCACCGTTGTACAGCATATCTGCATTAAGCAAAATAAGTACTAAGGAATCAACATTTTTGTAAATAAGCTTCATAAATTCAACAGCATCGTTTGCTTTAAGAAGTTCATATTTACTATCAATTTTATCCCCGATTATTTCTATGTCTTTAGGATTATTGTCTGCAATTAAAACTTTATTTTTTTCGACCATATAATTCACCCACCAATTTTCAAACTAAAACTATAGAACTCGTCACATTAACATTCAATATTTTAGCCCTATAAAAAACCTAAACTTATTCCCATATATATAATCCATATTATATTATAGCATAGCTGTACTAAAAAATCAAATATTTTGTTTACATATTCTGTTATATAAAAATCAATTTATATACAGCAAAAAAACTGCCACACTGTGGCAGTTTTTGACTATTTTCAGGTTAAACACCCATAAAAATTTTTATTTTATTATTTTATAAAATTTTTGATGTAAGCTTTGATTTTGTATTGCTACATTTTGCTTTAAAAGAAGAATTAATCTGTTTTAATATTTCAGCTGTGGCACAATATTTATCAACGATTGTAACAACGACAGATTCCTTATACCTAGGTGCACCGTTACATAATGGCCACATATGTTTTAATATAGCATCTTCTTCTATTTTGTTAAGTTCAGCTATTTTCTTAGCATTTTTAAGAGCCTCTTTTGGGTGATAAACAGTATGTGATTCTTCAAATTTTTGGATGTGTCTGTTGTATAAATACAAATCGTGCAAAAGTCCAGCTCTCGCAGCTGATTTATAGTCAAATTTCAAGTGCTTACAAAGTAAGTAACTGTAATAAGATACATTTATTGAATGTTGAAGTCTACTTGTGTTAAGGTGTTGCGAAAAACTATCAAGCTCTTTAACTTCATCACTTTCCAAAAGCTCTTTAACACAATCAATATAGTCTTTTGCGACTCTACTTTCCGAATTATCAAGTTGTATTCTTGAACCAATAGCTTTAGTCATAAAAAAACTCCTTAAATATACAGATTGTAAAAAAGTTAAATTCCACTTATGATACCAGCGTTATCTTTAAAAAATCATAAATTATTGCAAGGCTATTAACTTTACAAAAAGTCGAAAACATATTTATCAAGTTACCTTAAATCTTCTGGCTCATCGACATCTATATCAGGGCAATACTTTCTGAAAACTTTCATAAGCATAAACGAAGATATATATGCGTATAAACCGATACTAGCAACAAAAAACACAGGATTAATAAATCTACACAATAAAATCACAGCTGCAAACAAGGCAAAACAAGTTATAGTAGTGACCATATGTCTATTTGCCAAAAAGAAAGCTGCCCTAAATAATTCTGTTGTTTTCATATCAAATCTTGACATAAGAGGGAAAATATAAAGGGTAACGATTAAAACTTCAAAAGCAGCGATATAATCAAGGGTCAATATAATCTCCCTACCATCTGTCACAAGTTCAGAAAAACGGATACTTTCAAAAATAACGAAACCAACAACTGCAAGAATTACTGTAACTAGAAGCCCTTGAAAAAAGTTTTCTTTGAAACTTCTAAAAAAATTCGATGTAACATAACCCTCTCGCTCTGTTGTCTGTTTTGTAGCAACATAGAACAAAGCTGTTGTTGCGACACCAACAGTTATTAGTGGTAAGGAACAGACAAACCATAAAACAGTCAAAATTATTACGTCTGCCAAAATTGTTCCATACTTAAAAAATGGGCCATCCAGTCTAAATATACCTTTCAATTAATAAGCCTCCTTATTAGTATGTTAAATTATTTGGATATTATTATAACATACAAAAAGACATTTTTCAAGACTTATATAAATTTGAGTTTACCCATTTTTCATTCATAAATATCTAATAATCATCTATTTTAAGGT
>CABVAP010000194.1 GCA_902496345.1 uncultured Eubacteriales bacterium | reverse complement strand
TAAAATTATTGCTTAAAACCTGTATAAACAGCTAATTACAAATTAGGTTAGTGCTTATGGGGCAAAGCCCCACGGTCTTAATCGATAACCCCCAATTTAAAAAAGTTCCTAAGCAATAAGCTTAGGAACTTTTTTGTTGAAATAATATTTTTAAACTTGGAAAGATGCAATACTCTGATTGAATGTTTCAATTTGGCTTGCAAGTTCTTCGGAAGTTGCAGCTGTTTCTTCAGAAGTTGCACTTATGTTGTTGACAACATCGCTAATCTTAGTTGTTTCAACTTGCATTTTTTCAGAAAGGTCTTTCTGGTCAATGCTTATTGTAACTACGTCATCAATTATTGTGCCAATCTTAGTTGTTTCACCAAGTATGTTTGTCAAAAGTGAGATTGTGTCGTTAACTACAGCAACACCTTCTTCAACTCTTGTTAAAGTTTCTTGAATAAGTTCATTTGCTTCACTAGCTGAAATCTTACTCTTTCCAGCAAGGTTTCTTACTTCATCGGCAACTACAGCAAAGCCTTTTCCGTGTGAACCAGCTCTTACAGCTTCGATTGCTGCATTTAATGCAAGCAAGTTTGTTTGGAACGCAATGTCATCAATTACAGAGTTGATATTGCTAATTGCTTTACTTGCTGATGCAATGTTTGTAATAGCTGTATTTAAGTTTACAAGAAGTTCATTTCCATTCTTAATGTCGCTTGTTACAGAATCACTATATTCTTTTGCTGACTTAGCTGCTGTATAGTTTTCTGAAGATTTTTCAGTAACATTTGATGAGAGGTCTAAGAGAATTCTTACTGCTTCTGCTTGTTGGGTTGCACCAACCGCAAGGCCTACGCTTGAGTCTGCCATATCTTTTGAACCTGCTTGAATTTGTTCTGATGCTGAAATCATACTTCCAAGAAGTTCTTTAAAGTTCTTAGTTACGCTTGCTATGTTTATACCAATTTGGTTAAAGTCACCAGCATATTCAATGTCACTTGAAACGGTAAGGTCACGTTCGGCAAGTGATTTGAGAATGTTATTAATATCTGAAACATAAAGTTCAAGGGTTTCTGATACATAGTTGATAGTATCGGCAATTTCTTTATAAGAACCTTTTAAGTTTGAATTTGCGTCAACACGATGGCTTAAATTCGCATTTGCAAGTTCTGTAAGACCGTCAACAGTCATATTGATTGGTTTAGCAACAGATTCTACAAGGTTATTAAGGCCATTTACAATTGTAAGCCAATCGCCAGTTTTGCCTTCAATATCTATGCTCTTAGTTAAATCACCGTCTCCAACAGACTGAATAAGAGAGTTTATGTCTATTATTATATTCTTAAAGTTCTGTTGGCACATAGAAAGTTCTTTATTAATAATTGAGTGTTCATTATTGAATTTTTTTGCTTCAAAATCGAAATTTCCACGAGCATATTCGCCAACTGCTTTAAGTATTTCGTTAAACATATCTGATACATTTGTTACAAGTTCATTGACTTTTGTTGCAACAGTGAGGTAGTCCCCCTCAAGTTTTAAGTTTTCGACCTTTATAAATCTATTATTACCTTTTGAAAATTCGATACAAACTGTGTCGATTTCGTCAACTATTGTTGAAACAGATGTCGCAAGTTTTTCGAATGAGTCTGTAAGTTCAACAAGTTCTTTGATTTTTGTTTCTGGAATGTCAACAGTTTCAAAGTTACCGTGACTTATATTTTTAGCATATTCTGAAATTTTCTTGATTGGTGTAGCCAACTTCTTAGGAAGTATGTAAGACAAGAAGGCAACGATACAAAGAACAAGAACAATAGCTACTATTGTGAACAATATAAGTCTATCTATCATTGTTGAAAGCTCTACATCTTTTGCATCAAGAGAATTTTTAACTACGTCCTCCATATCTTGGAGAGTTGACATTATTGTTGTTGGGTCCATTCCTTCATCTTTGAATGATGTAAGAAGTCCTTTCATAAGTTCAACGTCTTCTGTTCCATTTTCTTGATATGTTGCAATATAATCTTTAATTACCATTATAAGTTTAAGCTGTTCAAAACTTATATCATATCCAAGTTGTTTTCTATATCTAACACTTGTAGCAGAAGATTCCATTGAACTTACAAGCTGATATTTATTTGTTGACTCATCAAGTAACTGGGCATACTCTGCCTTTGTATAGCTTAAAGAAACAATGGAGAAAACAATTATTACTGTCATAATTACAGCGATTAATGCCATAAAAGAAGATATAATAACTTGTATTTTATTAAACATCTCTATCCCTCCTTGCTTTCGCTTTCAGTATTTTCGGTATTTGAATTTACGCTATCAAGTACCCTTTTAACAAGTTTTGCTGCACGTTTTTCATATTCAGCATAACCCTCATCGATAGTCATATCTGTTGTTACTATTGATTCTATTACTTCACGTCTTACTATATCAATATCGGCAGCTAAATTGCCTGTGTCTTTTGATGTAATAGGAAGAGGTGCAAGTTCTGAGTTTTCATTGAACATATCTATATATGACTGTATTGTAGGGTTAACTGGTACAGGGTCTTTATAATTATTTATAGAAAGCTCTGGTTTTAGGTAAATAGAAGGTACTTCGTGGTTTGTAATAAGCTTAACGTTACCGTTTTCTTTAGCCCAATTGTAGTTTTCAACACCATTTGTAAAGAGCATCTGTCCATCTCCACCATCGTGTGAAAACTCTACCAAATACTTAAATACACCAGCTGGTGATTTTGAATTTTTTGAAATAACCATAGCAAGAGGTGGTCTTTCAAGATATTTAATTCCATTTAAAGGAACAAGAGGTGTTACGTGTGCATTAGGGTCTTTGTCTTTTGTCTTTTTATCCATTGTTACGCCCCAAGTTCCAGCCCAATAATTGAAGCAACCAACAACACCTGAATAGAATTTATTACGACAGTCAGAGGTTTTATTTTTTACAATATCAGGGTCAATCAAACCCTCTGAATAAGCCTGTTTCATTCTTTGTAAGGCTTCTTTCATTTCTGGCTCTGTCATACCGTCAACACATTTTCCGTCTTTATAATAGAAGTCTGGATTTGCATCTTGATAAAACTCCCTTAAATATAAACTATATGGAGATTCAGAGTTTACAAGACCTGCTGCTGTGATAGGTATTATATCATCGCCAAGTGTTTTAAATTTCTTTAACATATCGTAAAATTCTTCATAGGTCTTTGGCTGTGAGATATTAAGTTTATCAAGCCAGTCTTGTCTAACATAAGTAACTGTACCGTTACCAGCTGTAAGAGGAAATCCAAAAAGTCTTCCGTTTATTTTAAGACTATCTATGTATTTAGTGTTAGTTATATCTTTTATTGATGAGTTTTCCCAAGCGTCAGTCATATCCCAAAGAAGGTCATAAGCTGCATAATTAGGGTAAAAAAGGCTTCCTGTTTCAAATACATCAACAGAGTCATCTGTTGCAAGTAAAATATTTAATTTTTCATAATATTCATTTTTATCAGGTGAAATATTTTCAAGCTCTATGCCTGTGAGTCTTTTATATTCTTCACAGAAGATACGAATATCTTCCTCATTATGTTCCCACGGCAAGAACGTATTCGTCATCATAGTGATTTTTTGAGGTTTTTCAACATCTTGATTATTTGCATTATTTTCATCAGAAACATTTTCTGTATTGCCACACGCTGAAAGTAAACTAATCGATGCGGCAAGAAGAAGAGCAAGCTTTTTTTTCATTGTTTCTTTCACACTCCTTTTTATTTTTAATGAATATAAATTTAATAATATTGAAAAATAAAAATAACAGGAAGAAATAGATTTATGAATCTATTAGACTGTCGACAAAGTTAGCTTTTATCGTTATTGTAGATTTCAAAAAGCGTCGCAGACTTTTATCCGCAAGCGGAAATCGCATTTTCGCT
>CABVAP010000193.1 GCA_902496345.1 uncultured Eubacteriales bacterium | reverse complement strand
GCTCTAAATATGTGCTAAAAATCAGTTATTATTTATAAGTTAGTGCTTATGGGGCAACGCCCCAAGGTCTTTAATGCTACAAGAGCATTTTTGGAAGTTTGAAACCTTTTTGCATAGCAAAAGTGCTGACCTAACCAGTAAGGTAGGATAGAGTCCCACGGTCTTATTTGATAGTCCAAAAAAATAATAGGAGGTGCTGTATGAAATCTATAAATGATATAAAAGGTGAAAAACTTAAGTATCTTAAATTGTTGGCAAGACAGTATCCGGATATAAACGCAGCTTGCACAGAAATAATTAACCTTAAAGCAATTTTGAACTTACCAAAAGGAACAGAACATTTTCTTTCAGATATTCACGGCGAGTATGAAGCATTTAATCACGTTCTTAGAAATGCGTCAGGCGTTATTAAAAACTACATTGAAGAAATTTTTGGTTCTACCCTTATGGAAAGCGATAAAAAAAATCTTGCAACGCTCATATACTACCCAGAACTTCGCCTAGAGGTCGTTAAACGTAAAAATATAGATATGGTCGATTGGTATAAAATTAACCTTTTTAGACTTATCCAAATCTGTAAAAGAGTTTCTTATAAATATACTAGGTCAAAGGTTCGTAAAGCTTTGCCAGAGGAATTTACATATATAATTGAAGAACTTATTCACGAAGACCTTACAAGATTACATAAGCACGAATACTATAGTGAAATTATAAACACTATCGTAAGGCTTGATATGGCAGATAAGTTTATTATCGCTATATCTAACGTAATCCATAGATTAGCTATCGACCACCTCCACGTTATTGGTGATATTTACGATAGAGGTGAGGCAGCAGAAAAAATAATGGACGTTCTTATGGACTATCATTCTGTCGATGTGCAATGGGGAAATCACGATATTTCTTGGATGGGTGCAGCCTCTGGTAGCCTTGCTTGTATCTGCAACGTCATAAGGGTTTCCAGTAAATATTATAACTTAAATACAATTGAAGAAAGCTATGGTATAAACCTTATTCCACTTGCAACGTTTGCTATGGAAAAATATAAAGATGACGATTGTAAAAGATTTGTCCCAACTATCGACCCAGATAAAAGTCACGCAGAAAAAAGCCTTATTTCTAAAATGCACAAGGCGATTACCGTTATCCAGTTTAAAATTGAGGCACAAACAATACTTAGAAATCCAGAGTTTGAAATGAACCACCGAATTTTGCTTGATAAAATAAACTTTGAAAAAGGAACTATCACTATAAAAGATAAGGAATATAAGCTTATCGACACAAACTTCCCAACTATTGACCCTAAAAATCCCTTTGAGCTTACTTCAGAAGAAACAGAGCTTATCGAAAAAATTCAACAATCTTTTATACATAGCGAAAAACTTTATCAGCACGTTAGATTTTTGTTCAATAAAGGTAGTATGTATAAAGTTTATAACTCTAATCTTCTTTTACACGGTTGCGTACCGATGAATGAAGACGGAACATTTAGGTCAATGAAAATAAATGGCAAAGAACATAGTGGTAAAGCTTTGCTTGATAAACTTGAAACTATTGTCCGTGCTGGCTTCTATGCCAGATGTGCAACCCCAGAAAGAATTAAAGGTCAAGATTATATGTGGTATCTTTGGTGTGGACCTTGTTCACCTCTTTACGGAAAAGATAGTATGACAACCTTTGAAAGGTATTTTATAGCCGATAAATCTCTTCATCACGAAGAAAAGGACGTTTACTATAGCCTAACGAATAAAGAAGAAACTTGTCTTGCGATACTTGATGAATTTGGTCTTTCCGGTGAAAGTTCGCATATAATAAATGGTCACGTTCCTGTTAAAGTTGTTAAGGGTGAGAGCCCTGTTAAAGCCAATGGAAAACTACTTATAATTGACGGTGGTTTTGCAAAGGCATATCAATCTGTTACAGGGATTGCTGGCTATACATTAATTTATAACTCTAAAGGTCTTGTACTTGCCTCTCACGAACCATTTTCCTCAACTATCGAAGCCGTTGAACAGGAAAAAGACATTATCTCAAGTACACAATTTCTTGAACAAAATGCAAGGACTAAAATGGTTTCCGGCACAGATGTTGGTAAAGAAATAAAAGCAAGGATTGATGACCTAGAATGGCTTGTACAGGCTTATAATTCAGGCATTATAAAAGAGTATGCAAAATAAAAAATTACGTTAAGAAATCAAAATAATAAGGAGGTCCTTTATGAGAAAAAATATTGTTAAATTTGTGGTAGCCATTATGGTTTTAGCAAGTTTGGGTACGTTAATGGCTATGTATGCCTTTGCTGATGGTGACAACGACTCACATTATCTAGAATTTACATTTGATGAACTTAAAGAAAAAGTTGAACAAAATGACGGATTATCGCTTGCTGCTTTTAATGATAAAGAATATGACACTTGTTATGGAAATCAGCTTGATGAACCTTCAAAAGTAGTTTATGATACTATGATTGAAAATATCGACAACACAAAAGACGGCAACTATAATGTTAATATTAAACTTGTTGGGTATGATTGGAACGAATTAAAGAACCAAAATTGGCAATTTTTATATTATGGATTAGCCGCATTTGATTATGATTATCCAGAGGTTTTCTGGATTAATAATAGTGGATTTAGTTTTGGATTAAGCAGTAAAGGCGATGAAATCAATATTACAGTTAGACCTAAAAGCTCTAACTATTATTGTGATGGATATAGCTCTAGGGCTGATGTTGAAACAGATATTTCTAAGATAGACCAGATTATTGCAGATATTAAGTCTGAAACAAAAAATCTCAACACTTATGAAAAATTAAAGTATATAGACAGTTACCTTGTTGACAAAAATGAATATAACAGATACGTTGCAAATGGTAATCAAGACGCTGCCGATAATAAAGCTTGGAAAGTTGTTAGTGCATTGGTTTATGGTAACACAGATACTACAAACGCTATAAATCCGGTTTGTGAGGGTTATTCAAGAGCATTTAAACTTTTAGCTAACAGCCTTGGTATAGAAGCCGTTCTCGTAAGTGGCGATTACCATATGTGGAATTATGTAAAGCTTTATGACAACAAATGGTATGGTGTTGACGTCACTTGGAATGACCCTGTTTGGTCTGGTACACCTAGTAAATCA
This sequence comes from uncultured Eubacteriales bacterium, assembly GCA_902496345.1. Lineage (GTDB taxonomy): Bacteria > Bacillota > Clostridia > Lachnospirales > CAG-274 > MGBC114079. Next base: position 802 of record CABVAP010000193.1, on the reverse strand, counting down.
GATATTGAAACATACAAATATAAATACTTTCTTATAGGCTCTGATACTATTTTTAGCGACCATAAAGAAGAAACTGTTGACATTGTTTATATGGACATATCTGGAATTAACTATCCTGAAATTCAAAAAAGTGACTATGTATACAACGAAAAAGATTTTGAGGTAACAACAGAATCAACTACTGTATCTACTACTGAGTCTACTACCGAATCGACTACCGAAAGCACTACTGAATCTACTACTGAATCTACCACTGAAAAAGAAATTTTATATGGCGATATTGATAATGATGGTGATTTAACTATCAATGACTGTGTAAAACTTCTTAGGGGTGTTTTAGACGGTATACTCACAGAATATGAAAAGTCAGCCGGAAATGTTGATAACAATGATTATATCGATGCAAACGATGTTTCTGAGATATTACAAAAAGTTTTAGACAGTAATTTTGTATTTTCCGGAAAACATTAATATTGAATGCAAAAAATCAAAGTTGAACAATTAATATGTGGACAGAGTTGACAATTTGGGGATAAATCAAGAAAAACAAAATTTTTATTTTTAAATATTTGTGGGTAACTCAACGTTAGCTGTTGATAAAAGGCTGTTACATAAAGTAACAGCCTTTTAAATTGGGGTTTGTAGGGGTAAATTTTTTTGAGTAAAAAGATTTCAAAAACTAGTTTTGTGGTGGTTTTAGTTTTGGGGCTTATAATCCGATTTCATCGCAAATCTATTTATTTGCCTACGGCGTGGCATTTTTTAAGTAAAAAGATTTAAAAGACTAGTTTTGTGGTGGTTT
>CABVAP010000192.1 GCA_902496345.1 uncultured Eubacteriales bacterium | reverse complement strand
CAGGGGAACACCCCTGCACCCGAGTGGCACTGCTTATGAGCTTGCACAAGTAAAATAAATTAAAAACAAAAATGGTTTAATTTTGTTTTTAATTTATTTTACGCAAGCGAATGTGCCACAAATAATCCGACATTTGGCAGTTTGTAGGCAATTTAATTTTTATTTGCAATCGTTTATGGCTTTGTTTTGGCAAAAATAAAGTTTTTGTAAAAATTTTAGATTAGCCACCTTTAGTCGACAGCAAGACAGGAAACGTAGTTTCCGTCAAAAGTTTTTGCCTAGCTTTTTCAAAAGGTGGTGGGTGTGGGCAACGCCCACGGTTTTAAAAAGGTTTTTACAAACCCCAATTTTACAATATATTATTTATGTTATTTTAAAAGGTCCGTAACGTCTTCTGCAATTTGTCCAGGAGTAAGGTGGTTTGCTTTAAGAATTTCGTCAACGTTATATCTGTCAAGGAACTCTTTTTTAAGGCCAAAGTTAAGAACTTTTACATCAGAGTTTCCGTAGAATCTAGCAATTTTTTCACCGAATCCACCGTCAAGAACGCCGTCTTCAAGAGTAACAACAACTTTATGAGATTTCTTTAAGTCTTCGAGAAGTTTTTCGTCAACTCCTGTGATGTATCTAGGGTTAATGAGAGTTGCGTCTATATCATATTTCTCTTTAAGTTTGTCAACAGCTTTTTCGCCGAGCTGATAAAAATCACCAAGTGCAATAATAGCAACATCAGAACCCTCTTTAGTAATTTCATATTTGTTAAGTTCGCTGTAATCTGTTGCAACAGTTCTTCCTCCGGCTATTACACCATTTGCAGGTACTCTGATAGCAACAGGGTGTTCGTTCTGTTCAATAGCCCAATCAAGCATAGCAAAATATTCTTCTTTACAAGTTGGTGCAAGGTAAACAAGATTTGGAATGTTTGCCATAAAAGGAATATCAAAAATACCAAGGTGTGTAATGTCTGACATACCGTAAACAGATGCCATAAACACAGGCATAACGATAGGGTTGTTGTTTATACATAAATCTTGAGAAAGTTGGTCATAAGTTCTTTGAATAAATGTGCTATATACGCCATAAACAGGTTTGCCACCATTTTTAGCAATACCAGACGCAAGAGCGACAGCGTGTTCTTCAGCGATTCCAACATCAACAAATTGTTTTCCAGCTTCTTTTCTTCTGTTTTCATAGAAACCAAATACAGCAGGTGTACCAGATGTAATACCGACAACTGATTTGTCCTTTTTCATCTTATCAAGGAGATAAACAGCAGTCATATCACCATAGTCTTCACCGTCAAAAGTTACAGTTGGTTTACCTGTTTCTATATCAAAAGGCATACACCAATGCCAATTTTCTTTGTTTTTCTCAGCAAGTTCATACCCTTTACCTTTTTCAGTAACAATGTGAACAACGATAGGTTTTTTAGAATCTTTAACACTTTCAAAAGCTTTGATAAGTTCTGAAATGTCATTTCCGTTTTTAACAAAAGTATAGTCAAGGTTCATTGCTTTGAATAAGTTACATTCAGCTTTTCCGTCAGTTTCTCTTAAGAGTTTAAGATTTTCATAAATACCACCGTGGTTTTCGGCGATAGACATATCGTTGTCATTTACAACAATAATAAAATTACCGTCAAATTCTCCGGCAAAGTCAAGTGCTTCTAAAGCTTCGCCACCACTTAAAGAACCGTCACCAATTATAGCAATAACATTTCCCTTACCACCTGTTAAATCTCTACCTTTAGCAAGACCACTAGCAAGGCTGATAGAAGTTGATGTATGACCAACTTTGAAAAAGTCGTGTTCGCTTTCGTCAGGGTTTGAGTACCCAGAAACATCATCATATTTATCTTCAAAAAGAAATGCGTCTTTTCTTCCTGTTAAAATTTTATGACAATAGCTTTGATGAGAAACGTCATATACCATTTTGTCAACAGGAGAATTAAAAACATAATGTAATGCAATTGTTGCCTCAACAAAACCAAGATTTGGACCAAAGTGGCCTCCGTGTTTACTTAATTTTTTTATAAGGGCTTCTCTCATTTCAGATGCAAGAGTTTTCATTTCATCAATGCTTAATTTTTTTAAATCTTCAGGTGAATTTATTTTTTCGATATACATAAAATATTCCTCCATTTATTTATTTTTTATAGAAATACCCTTGTAAAAGGTTATTTTCCCTGTTTGTGATAAGATTATACAACTTAAACCTAAGTTTAAGTCAAGTACTTTTTTTTAAATTTACAATTTGTTAAAAAAATAATTAATATCATAAAATTTAAATTTAATTGACATTTTAAAAAAAGACTATTACAATCAAAATGTAGGAATATGAAATAATTTTAAGGAGGCCACATTTCTTATGAAATATAAAAAAACATTGGCATTTTTATCAACTGCTGTTTTAGCATTATCATCTGTATCAATGACAGCTTTTGCTGATTCTTATTTTGATAGTGCAAATATAAAGATGACACAACTTTTAGATGTAAATACTTCTGACGGCGTTAAAGTTACAAACTATAGCGAACTTTCTTCTGCTGTAAAAGAAGGAAAATCAAAAATTTATGTAATGAACTCAATTGATATGGAAGACGGAATTAATCTTTCTCTTTCAAATCAATCAATAATAGGTGTGCCAAGTAAAGACGGTACTTTACCTGTTTTAAATTTTGAAAATATGAAAGGTGCAAACGATATTACAAAAAATAAATCATCTGACTCTGATGTTGCTGTTAGAATAAGTAGTTCTAATAATGAAATCAAAAATTTTGTAATTGAAAAAGGTCACGACAATGGAATACTCATTAAAGGTACAAAAGCAACAAAAAATAAGGTAACAAATTGTATAACAAGATATAACAACGATAGTGGTCTTCAGATTGCTGGTGGAGCAAACGGAAACACTATAACAAATGTATATAGCTACAGAAACTGTGACGCATTTACATTAGGAAGTAACGCAGACGGTTTCGCAATTAAGCTTGGTGCTGGTTCATCAAAAACAACTGACCTTGGTAAAATCTTAGATACAAGAAATGTATTTGACGGTTGTGCAGCTTGGGAAAACAGCGATGATGCTTGGGATAGCTTTGACAAAGATGTACCAGAACAAAGTGAAGATTTCCAAAAAGTTGGAGGTTATTGGACATATAGAAATGATTATTTGAATTGTATTTGTTGGAACAATGGGCTTGCAACAACAGCTTTTGGATTCGATGACTACAACAATGGACTTTCTCTTGATGAAAATCTTTCATACATAAGAAGATTTAAGGCTTTATCTGATGAGGAAACATACAATAAATTTGTTTCAGAATATAACGCAGGTACTCTTTGTGAAAAGACAGCAGAGGCATACTATGCAAAACTTGACGAAATTTTTGGTGTAATCCCAACATCAAAAGGTGAATTTACAGCAAGCCAAATAGCTGGAGAAAACTGGGGAGGAAATCCTAACGGTTTCAAACTCGGAAGTAAATTTTCACAAACAAATTCATTGAGAATTATGAAAAACTGTATAGCATTTGACCACGAAAGATATGGTTTTGATAAGAACAATTCAGGTGCAAAATTATTTGCTGAAAATTGTATATCTTTCAACAATTTCAGAAACTACCACCTTGAAACATATACTGCGTACAAGTGGAATAACGTAAGTGGCTGGGATAACAAAGATGGAGATGACCTTCCAGCAAAAACAGCGGACGGTGTTGATTTAAAAGTTGATAGCTCAAATTCAGAAGAGAAAGAAAAATTGATACGTTCTGCGTCAAAAGAATTTATCGCAAACGCACACTCTGACAAATTAACTGTAACTGACGTATTTGATAAAGTATTTTAAAAATTGGGGGTTGTAGGGGTAAATTTTTTTGAGTAAAAAGATTTCAAAAACTAGTTTTGTGGTGGGTTTAGTTTTTTGGTTTATATCCGATTTCATCGGAAATCTATTTATTTGCCTACGGCGTGGTACTTTTTGATTGCAAAAAGTA
>CABVAP010000191.1 GCA_902496345.1 uncultured Eubacteriales bacterium | reverse complement strand
AAAAGCAATACCAACAGGATAAGCTATTTCTGTTCCTAACTTAAATCCCTCGTCTGCATATAAAATATAAGTAGCACTTACAGCTGACATAAAAGTTGCAGGAATGGCAGCCATAAGACTTGTTAAAGGTTTGCTTGTCTTAACAAGATAGATAGTACCTGCCCATAAAGCAATCATTGCTAAAGTCTGGTTAGACCAAGAGAAGTAACGCCATACAACGTTGTAATCAAATTTAGAAATTATGTATCCAATAAGGAGAAGTGGCAAAGAAAGGATAAGACGTTTCTTTGTATCTTTCTGGTCAATCTTGAACCAGTCAGATATTGTAAGTCTAGCACTTCTAAAAGCTGTATCTCCAGAAGTAATAGGACAAACAATAACACCTATTAAGGCAAGCACGCCACCAGCTTTACCCAAAAGTCCGGTTGACATTTCATATACAGTACTAGAGTTACCGCCTCCAGCAGCGAGAAGTCCACCAGTACCTTCATAGAAAGCAACACCAGCAGCAGCCCAAATAAGAGCTATAATACCTTCTGCAACCATTGCACCATAGAATACTTTACGACCGTCTTCTTCACGCTCTAAGCATCTAGCGACCATAGGAGATTGTGTTGCGTGGAATCCCGAAATTGCACCACACGCAACTGTTATAAACATTAAAGGCCAGATAGGTTTCCCTTCTGGGTGAAGATTTTGCAATGTCAACTCCGGCATAGGTCTAATGCCATTATTAAACAATGTAGCACCACCAATACCTAAAGCCATTACTATCAAACATATACCAAATATAGGATAAAATCTACCGATTATCTTATCTATTGGCAACAATGTTGCAAGGAAATAATAAACCAAAATAACGATTGTCCAAAATTCAATATCCAATACGCCAGGAGTCAATTTTTCAAGTAGTCCAGCAGGGCCTACCATAAACACAACCCCTACCATAACTAAAAGGATAACTGAAAATACACGCATTACATTTTTCATTACTGGTCCAAGATAAATACCAACTATTTCAGATATACTTGCACCATCATTTCTCTCTGATAACATTCCACTCAAATAATCGTGAACTGCACCAGCGAATATTGTACCAAAAACAATCCATAAGTATACAGATGGCCCCCATATAGCCCCTGATAACGCACCAAAAATAGGTCCAAGTCCTGCTATATTAAGTAGCTGTATCAAAAACGCTTTCCACGTTTTTATAGGCATATAGTCTACTCCGTCAGGGTGTTCTACACAAGGTGTTTTTCTTTTGTCAGGCTTAAAGATATGGTCAACAAATTTACCATAGGTAAAGTATCCGACAATTAAAAGTATTAAGCAAGCAAAAAATGATAACATATCAATTCCTCCTTTTTGTGGTAAATCTACCACCTCTTAATTGTAACTACACATCTTTTTCCATTTCCCATAAAAAAACCTCAACTATACTTTTGACAAATCTATCAAAACTTTAATTATATTATAGATTCCTTTGGTAGTTTTGTTAACATATTTCGACATTTTTTTCATTTTTTTATTGTAATTGCATATTTTTCGTTTTGTTTTTAACGTTTTATCACTATTTATTACTATACCCAGCATATTCTTTTCTAAGTTGAATTGCTGCTTCTGTCATATTTTTCAAACTTGGAATAGTTTCCTCATTTCCCCTTGTTTTCAACCCACAATCAGGATTAACCCAAAGTTTTTCAACTGGTATTTTCTCAGCCATTTTACGAATAGCAACTTTTATTTCCTCTGTTGAAGGAATCCTTGATGAATGAATATCATAAACACCTGGACCTACTTCTGTTCTAAAATTATTTTCTTTTAAAGAATTTAAAATCTGTAAATCAGAACGAGAAGCCTCAAATGTAATAACATCAGCGTCCATATCATCAATTGCAGGAATTATATCGGTAAATTCGCTGTAACACATATGTGTATGAATTTGAGTTTCTGGCTTAACTTTGCTATGAACAAGTCTAAAAGCTGGTATCGCCCAATCAAGGTATTCCTTATCCCAATCAGATTTTCTAAGAGGTAATTTTTCTCTCAACGCAGCCTCATCTACCTGTATAATATTAATGCCACAAGCCTCTAAATCAAGAACTTCATCACGAATAGCAAGAGCTATTTGATAAGCACATTCTTTAAGTGAAATATCCTCCCTAGGGAATGACCAGTTAAGTATTGTTACAGGTCCAGTAAGCATACCTTTAACAGGCCTGTCTGTAAGACTTTGGGCATAAGTTGACCAAGAAGTTGTCATAGGTTTTTCCCTTGAAATATCTCCCCATATAATAGGAGGTTTAACACATCGTGTACCGTATGATTGTACCCAAGCCTTTTCTGTAAATAAGTAACCTTTAAGGTTTTCCCCAAAATATTCAACCATATCATTTCGTTCAAATTCACCGTGTACAAGAACATCTATACCTATATCTTCTTGTAACTTAATACATTCAGCTATCTTTTTCTTGTTAAATTCCTCATATTCCCCAAATGTTATATTTCCTTTTTTATAAGCAGAACGATTTGCTTTTACATCTGGTGTCTGAGGGAAAGAACCTATTGTTGTTGTTGGTAAAAGAGGTAAAGCAAACTCTTTTTTCTGTATTTTTTCTCTTTCATCAAATTTTGGCAATCTTACAAAATCACTATCTTCGATAGAGTCTGTTCTAGCCTTAACATTTTCATCATCACAATTTCTTTTTTCTTGAAATAACATTTTATTATTTTCATATTCTTCTGTCACATCATCACAAGATAAAATTTTTTTAAGTTCTTTAAGCTCTGTAAGTTTTTCCTCTGCAAAAGCAAAATGTTTTGTATATTCATCAGCTAACTTTGTTTCATTTTTAATGGTATATGGTGTATGGAGCAATGAACAAGAAGTACTTAATATAATATTATCACAATATTTTTCAAGTTCGCCTACAACATCACAAGTTTTCACATAATTATTTCGCCATATATTTTTACCATTTACAAATCCGGCAAATAATGTTTTATTCTTTGGAAATCCGTATTTTCTAACAAGTTCAGCAGATTTCTTGCCCTCTAAAAAGTCAAGTCCAATTCCGTCAAAATCAAGCTCAACAGCATCTTTATAGCAATCTCTTATATCACCAAAATATGTTTGTAAAATAACCTTAACTTGACCTTTATTTTTCAATATTTCTGTATATAATTCTTTAAAAAGTGCAATTTCTTCATCATTCAAATCATACACAAGATGTGGTTCTGCAAACTGTATCCATTCAGCACCAAGCTCGTCAAATTTTCTAATAATTTCAGAATAAGACTTTATAAATTTTTGTTTAAAATCACTTATATTTTTATTTCCTGTAAATCTTAATAGTTTTATAAACGTAAACACACCAATAATCGCCGGTATTGTTTTTATCCCCTGTTCGTTTGCCTCTTTATATTCATCAAAAGGCTTTGTACCGTTAATACATACATCAGTATTATCATCAATTTCAGGAACAATGTAATGGTAGTTAGTATTAAACCATTTTTTCATAGCAAGTGCCTTTACGTCACCCTTTTCACCTTGATAACCACGTGCCATTGCAAAGTATGTATCAAGTTCTGAAAGTTCAAGATTACAGTAACGTTCTGGAATAATATTTAAAAATACAGCCGTATCAAGAACGTTATCATAAAATGAAAAGTCATTTGATGGTATAAAATCAATACCATTTTCCTTTTGAATGTCCCAATGTTTTTTTCTAAGTTCTGTCGCTATTGATTTAAGTTCAATTTCTGTAATTTGATTTTTAAAATATTTTTCACAAGCAAATTTCAACTCTCTTAAAGCACCTACTCGTGGATAGCCTATAACTGAAGTTTTCATATTTTTTAATTCCTTTCGTTTTTTTCAAGTCTATCACTGAAAAAAAGAATTGTAAAATACATATTTAAGTAAAAAAGATTTTAAAAACCAGTTTTGTGGTGGTTTTAGTTTTTGATTTATAATCCGATTTTATCGGAAATCTATTTATTTGCCTACGGCGTGGTACTTGGCACCGGAAAGAAATCC
>CABVAP010000190.1 GCA_902496345.1 uncultured Eubacteriales bacterium | reverse complement strand
TTTTACGCAAGCGAATGTGCCGTTGCCTACTTTTGCGTAGCAAAAGTGCTGAAAGCTAGTGGGGTGGTGGGGCAAAGCCCCACGGTCTTAGACAAACCCCTATTTGTTAGCTTCTTTTATATTCGCTAAAATTTCAGGAACAGGTTTCTTTTCTAATTGCCTGTAAGGCTTTGTTTCGCTCAAAGAAATCTGACATATTGCTGAATATTGGCAATATTGACAAGCACTCTTATTTGTTCCAATCGTATATGGTGAGAGTTTTATGTTGCCGTCTAATATTTCGTTACCAAAATGTTGTGCTAAAGAAATAACATAATTTCTAAGTTCGCCAAAATCTTCTTGACTTATTAGACCATCGCTATCCTTTAAAACCCCATCTTTATTAAACGAATAAGCAAAAATGTTTGATTTTCCTGTATTAAATTTGTCTATAGCCTGTAGTACGTTTAAGTCTTTTATGGCAAGACCGGACATTTTAAATAATTCTTTAATCTTTTCTTTTATCTCTTCTGGTTCTGGTGCAAAACTTGTTTTAAAATCAGCTGTATCATCTTGAATTTTAAAGTAAAATACACCAGCAGGTAGTGCGTCTTTTCCAACTATTAGTTGCCCTTTCTTTAGCAAAGAATCAATGTATATTATTAACTGTAATTGTAACCCATAATACACTTTCAATAAATCAAAATCTGTTTTTCCTGTTTTATAGTCAATTATTTTTACATAATTTTTTCCGTCTTGAGTCATTATATCAATTCGGTCTATTTTTCCAGTTAAAATAAGCTTTGAATCGTCATTTAATTCTATAATAACCGGTGGCAACTTTGATTTTAGACCAAAATCAACCTCAAAGCCTATAGGGGTAAACTTTCCAGCCTCTATATGCTCTGAAAGTTTTTGTATCGTCTTCCTTGATGTTGTTTTTATGTTGCTCAAAAGAAATTTATTCTTTGCCGAATCTTCAAAAATTTTGTTTTTTGAATCTGATAATATAAAATCTATTGATGTTTCAATAATTTCATTTATCTTATTTTCTGATATACTGTCCCAACTCAGCTTATTTTCAACCATATATTTCGAAAAATTTTCCAAAATAGAATGAAAAATAGAACCTGTATCCAGAGCTGATATTTCATATCTTTTTCGTTCACTTGCTCTTAAACCATATTTTATAAAATAACTAAGTGGACATTCAGAAAATTTTTCTAGTCTTGTTACACTTGAACTTAATTCTTTTCCGTACAACATACGCACAGTTTGCTTTGGAATATAATCCTCTTTTTTCTGTAAAAACACATATTTCTCTAGACTATCCAATTTTTCTTTGAAATAGTTTTCACATCTAAAAAAATTATATAAGTCTATGTATAAATCATCTGTATTTGATTCTTTTGAATATCTGTATAAAAATGTTGATAATTCAGAAAATGACGGCTCTGCTAAAGTTATGTCATCTAATACATTAGCAGAGCTAACCTCTTGAATTTTAGGGAAAATTTTTTTAATTGTGTAAATAACTTTTGAATAACGCTTTTGTTTACCGTCCAACGTTTCAGATATGTAGCTTAAATAAAGTTTATCCGTAGGCTTTGCAAACATACTAAACAACAAAAAGTTTTCAAAATTCATTTGCATAAAAGAGTTTGGGGAAAGTTCTATTCCCTTTGAATTTAAAAGACTTTTATCTTCATCAGAAAAAATCTGATTATCTGTAGGTGATGCTGGAATTATTCCGTCATTTACCGAAAGTATAAAAAGTGCTTTTATGTCAGAAAGCCTTGTTCTTTTTAAATCACCGACTATTACTTCGTCTTGAGTTTCTGGAAGACGCCCTATTTTGCAAGATTTCAAGCCAGAATTTAAAATTTTAGCATATTCCTTTAATGAAACTGTTTGCTCTCCCAAAATTTCAACAGTTTTGTCTAAAAGGTCTATTATAGCATTGTAGATTTGTAAATGCTCAGGATTGTTATCAAAATCAAGTTTTTTATCAAGCTCCAACGAATCCAAAAATTTATACAAATAAAAAGAGAACTCCTTTATTGTATAATTTTTAGAAGTATTTATATGTTCTGTAAATGGTTTTAATATATCAAAGAAATAATCTTTTAAATAATTTATATCGTCCTCATTAAATTCGGGATTTGTAAAGCCAAATTTCCAAACAGGAATGAACCATTTTTTTCCCTTTATTCCACATTCAATTACATAGTTTTCAAGCAAATTTATATCCAAATAACTCATAGATGTTAGATATGTTTTTAAAAATCTAAATATAGGTTCATATGACCAAAAAGAAGTAAAAATTTCTAAAAAAGAAGTTATTAGTTCATAAATTCTATTTGATGAAACATCTTTTTTTGTATCAATAAAATATGGAATTTTAAATTTTGAAAAAGCTGTTTTTAATAATGTTTCATATTCACTATCACCCAAAATCACAGCTATATCTTTATAACGATAATTTTCATCTCTAACTAAATTTAGTATATTCTTCGCTAGTACATCTATTTCGTTATATTTGTTTTTTGTTTTTGTTAAAACAATGTTTTTAGGTTCTTTAGAATATTCCTTTTTATTTAAAACAAGGTAATTTTTATTAAGATGTAAAAGTTCCTTATTTTCACTTTGTCTTAAATTTTTTTCAAGATATGTGTTTTCAAGAAAGACAGCATTAGCCTCTTTAGCATAAGTATTCAGCTTATTAAGTGTATTTTTTGTTTCAAAAAATGGGTCAAATTGATTTAAAGACTTATTTACAAGCCTTTTTGTATTTAAACAAAATGTAATATTTATTTGATGAGCATATTTAAAAAGCTCTTTCAAAACCTTAAATTCCTGTGGAGTAAAACCACTAAATTCATCTATCCATATTTCAGAATTTTTAATAAACTCAGACTCTTTTATTTTTTCAGAAAGCAAATCCAAAGTTTCGTCTGATGAGATATACTCTTTTTCTAAATAAGAAACATATTCTTTATAAATCAAGATTAAATCTTTGGTCTTTTCATATAAATCAGGAGAATCCTTTAAACTATCTAACTTTTTTTCTAAATCAGAAGCAGATACATTATATTTAAAAAATTCCGTTATAGAACTGCTTATATTTTCAATAAAGCCATCTTTGTCTAGTGATTTTTTGAAATAAACAAATTTTTTTGTATTTTCATACACGATTTTTCTTATCAACATAAGTTTACCGGTTTCACCTAAAATTTTTGTTGATGAAACGCCTGTTTCTGAAAATAAATTATGGGCTAATCTTTTAAAGCTCAAAATATGGATATTTAAAAGAACTTTTGATTTAAATTTTTTCAAAAGATTTTTTTCAGATTGAAGTGTAAATTGTTCTGGAACTATATAAATTATACTGTTATTTGTTTGGTTAGATTTTTCATAAATTTCATCTATACACAAAGAAGTTTTTCCCGAGCCAGCATTTCCATATATATATCTTATGTTCAATATAATTGCCTCCCCTTTTTAAGTTTTTGATGAGGTAATTATATCATAATTTTTTTTAAATTAGAATACTTATATATTAAACAAATTATTTTGGAGGCTATAATGGGTAGCAAATTTGTTGTAATAAAACTAAAAGACGTATTAAAAAAAGCAATACTTACGATAATTGGATTTTTAATAATTGCAGGTGTGCTATATTTATGTATACATCGAGATGAAAAAGAGGCGTGTTATGTACCAGGAACATATTCTTCCGAAATTATTTTACATAACAGCCCAGTTTCCGTACAAGTAACGGTTTCCTCTGACACTATAACAGACATCTCACTTCTTAATATGGGCGAAACACAAGAGGTATTTTATCCATTATTTCAGCAATCGCTGAATGAACTTTCCTCAGAAATCATTGAAACGCAATCAACCGACATCGCCCTTGAAAAGGACAAAGAAGTAACAGGTGGCATACTTCTCAAAGCTGTCAATTCTGCTCTTGAAAAAGCTATGTCAGACTAACGGAACATATTCAAATTAGAAGTTGTAGGGCTGAATCTTTTTGGTAAAAAGATTTAAAAAAACTAGTTTTGTGGTGGTTTAAGTCTTTGGTT
>CABVAP010000189.1 GCA_902496345.1 uncultured Eubacteriales bacterium | reverse complement strand
GCCTAGCTTTTTTCAAAAAGCTAGTGGGGTGGTGGGGCAAAGCCCCACGGTCTTTTACCCCTACAACTTCTAATTTGTTAAAAATCAATCTTTTCTGTAAATTTAAGTGACTGCCATTTGTGACAGTCACTACTTGTTTATCAATCATCTTTTCTGTTTTGTGGGAGCTTCGTTGCTATTATTTGCATAACTTTTTCTGGAAGCTCGTTTATTTCGTCTTTTGTAAGACCTTCTGTTGGAATTGGGTCGTGTACATAAACATCAACCCTAGCTGGTGTTATTTTACCACCATAAAGCTCTCTAAGTTTGTATGTTCCGTCAAGTGTTACTGGAACGATAGGTACTTTTGATTTTGTTGCAAGCTTGAAACTTCCGTGCTTGAACTGGTGCATTTCATCGCATTGGCTTCTTGTGCCTTCTGGAAAGACAACAAGAGAATGGCCTTTTTTCAAAACTTCTATACCTTCTAAAATTATTTTCAAAGATTGTTTTATGTCACTTCTGTCCATAAATACGCAATGGATATATTTCATCCAACTTCTTACAATTAAAGCCTTTGTCATTTCGATTTTTGCAACAAAGCCTGTGTTTTTATCTATCGATGCCATAAATATCGCTATATCAAAGTCGCCTTGATGATTGCTCATAAAAAGAACGGGCCCATCTTTCGGGATTTTTTCTTGATTGTGAACAACGATATTAGCACCACTGTCCCTCATTCTTTTTTTTGCCCATTTTGTTGTAACTTCAAACGCATAATCGTTTAATTCATCAAATTTACCTTGTCTTTCTAATCGTCTTGCTTTTATGAGTTTAAAAGAGCTAAAGGCTATCGAAACAATGAAGCTGACATACCAATATATACTTCTAAGACTTTTGAACATTCCATATTCCTCCTAAGTTTATTTACAATATATATGGTATAATTTTATCATACAAAAGTCAAGAACAGATTGTCAAAAAACTTAAATTTCAACTATGTAGTTGTTTTTAATAAAGCATCAAAATGTAATTTAAACACAAAAGCTGAAGTTCTTTCTCAAATAAAGCTTCAAATTTTCATTGATGATTTTATTTATACCGATAAAAATTAATTAATTTGTTATTTTATTACTAGTAATTGCTATAATGTTTTAAAAATAATGTCATTTTATAGGTAAAAAAATACATTAATACATAAAATTGTGTAACTTGCATATATCTATATTGTTGAAAATAGTTAAATTGCACTTTTTTATTAAAAAAATTTAGCTTTTTTTAATAAACCTCTTGTAAAATATGTTGATATTTGGTAAAATCGATATATAAATTTTTTTAGCTTTTTGTAAGGTAATTATTGGGGTGACTATTTTGAAGTTTAAAATTAAAAAATATTATAAATTTATTATAATTTTTCTTTGTACAATTTTGTTTTATTTTATTTATTATAAATGTATATATGTAAGGCTTATTGCCCTTACTGATTCCTATGTTTCTGATAAGCTTGATGTTATTACTCAAGCTGTTGAAAACAATATCGAAACAAAACTTTCAGAGGTACAAACTATTTCTGAAATGAATTTTAAGTATGCAGAAAAGGATATTGATTTTAATAAAATTATGGGTGTAGCAAAAGATACCCTTGTCTGTGAAAATATTTTTATTGGGGGTACTGACGGAAAATGTATTTCTAATAAAAATGAAGTTGTCTATATGAAAGAATACCCATTTTTTAAAAGTGCTTGTGAGGGTAAAACTGTGATGAGTGAACCTATCTACAGTTATAATAATAAAAAATGGGTTACGGCCGTTTCATCTCCTATTAGAGATGAAAAAGGCAACGTTGCAAAAGTTATCGTTGTTTTTTATGACGTTAATGAGCTTGAAAAAATTATTGAAAATATAAGTCTTGGCGATGAAGCGATAACTTTTATAACAACTAAAGATAAAGTTATCGTTACAAGTAACTCAGAAACTATATCAAAAAATATTACTAAGACAGGAACAATTCCAGATAATAACTCTGAACTTACGTATATAAAAAATTTACAAAACAGAGCTATACAAATTTTAAACGGTGAAGTTAATTTTATTTATGAAGATGCTAGAACAAAAAATTTCTTTAAGACGTTTAAGGAGAACGATTGGGTGCTTGTTTCTTCTATGCCAAAAGATGTTATGTATAGTGACATATACACCATTAATTTTATCATTACGATAATTACCTTGTTTATTATGGCTATTGCTATTGTTATGATGTTATATTCTTCTAAACTTAAAAACTACCTTTTTAAGGAAAAGAAAAAGAGTAATTTTATTACAAGCAATTCCAACATTATAACTTTAAACTTAAATTTAAATTCAGGTATTGTTGGGTATAATGAAAACTTCGTTAAACTTATGAACTTAAAGCCTGAGTTTTACAAAAATCATTCCATTTACAGCATTATACCAGAAAGCTATTACTCTGCTTTTGATGTTTATTTCGAAAGAGCTTTTAATCAGAAAACAGGTAGTGAACAGCTTGATATGCCTCTTATAAATGGTGATGGCAAATGGATATATGTTTTATGGAATGCAAGTTTATATCCAGAAAACAATCAGGTTGAGTTTATCGGTACGAACATATCTAATTTAAAGGATTATGAACGAAAAATTCAAAAACTTGCTTATTTCGACCAACTTACAGGTCTTAATAATCTTGTTTATCTCAAAGAATATTTTGAAAATATAATTTCTACAGATACAACAAAAACAAAAATTGCACTTTTATATTTGGATATAGATAATTTTAAATATATAAACGATATGTTCGGACATAATATTGGTGATAATTTAATTATTGATTTAGGTAACCGAATTGCTAGCATAGAAAACATAAAGGTTAAAATTTGTAAAAGAAGTGGTGACGAATTTGCTATATGTTACGAATATATAGAAGATGAAAACGAACTTCAGGATTATATAAATTCCGTTTTTGATGTTTTGAAAAAGGAATACTATATAAACAATGTTAAATTGAATATGTCGATAAGTATGGGGGCAGCAATATATCCTGATGACGCTCAAAATTATGAAGAACTTTTTAAATGTGCTGATATAGCACTTCAGGCAGCAAAAAGTGAGGGAAAGAACAGAGTTA
The DNA here is from genome assembly GCA_902496345.1 of uncultured Eubacteriales bacterium. Classification (GTDB taxonomy): domain Bacteria; phylum Bacillota; class Clostridia; order Lachnospirales; family CAG-274; genus MGBC114079. The sequence continues at coordinate 980 of CABVAP010000189.1, read as the reverse complement.
AATATTTTAACAATTCTATGAAAAATGAAATTTACGAGATTATTTCAATAGAAAATAATCTTAAAAGTGCAATAGAAAATAATGAATTTGTTCTATATTATCAACCTCAATATGATATTACCACAGGTAAGCTTTACGGTTTTGAGGCACTTATTCGTTGGTTAAGTCCGACAAAAGGGTTTGTTCAACCGGACAAATTTATCCCACAGGCCGAAAAGAATCAGCTCATTATCCCTATTGGTAAATTTGCTTTTATCGAAACTTGTAATTTTATAAACAGGCTTAAAGAAAGAGGTGTTACGGATTTATGTATTGCTGTCAATGTTTCGGTTGTTCAGATGATGTGTGATGATTTTGTCGATTTTGTTCTTGATACTATAAAAGAAAAGAACATTGATACAAAAAATATAAAGATTGAGATAACAGAATCTGTACTTATAAAATCTGTTGATGAAATTATAGAAAAAATGAATATACTCAACAAACACGGTGTTTTATTTTCTATAGATGACTTTGGTACAGGATATTCGTCCTTGTCATATTTGAGTAAAATTCCTTTTAACGTTTTGAAGATTGACAAATCTTTTACTGACATTATTTTAGACGAAAACAAAAAAGAAGATATTTTATCACTTATTATAAATCTTGCAAAAGTCAGCAATTTATCTATAGTTGCTGAGGGAATCGAAGACGCAAGGCAATTAAAATGGCTTGCTGACAAAGAGTGCGACATAGCACAGGGATTTTTTATGGGCAAGCCTATGCCTGAAGACAAAGCCTTTGAGATTATCGGAAAGAATATGTACGATTTTATTGACTATGTTAAAAGTTGATACAAATTAGAATTTGTAGGGATAAAACTTTTTGTCAAAAAGATTTTAAAAAATTAGTTTTGTGGTGGTTTAAGTCTTTGGTTTATAATCCGATTACATTGGAAATCTATTTATTTGCCTACGGCGTGGAAGTTTTTCTGTTAAGAA
>CABVAP010000188.1 GCA_902496345.1 uncultured Eubacteriales bacterium | reverse complement strand
CTCTTTCTTTCAAGAAAGAGGGCAGAGTTTGAGACGGAGTCTCAAGGTTTTAAAAAGGTTTTAAAAAGATTTGCCCCTACCACTTTAAATTCCAGCTAAATCTTTGACAACTTCGCCAGCGATTATAAGCCCGGCAATAGACGGAACAAAAGCCAAACTGCCGGGAATGTCCCTTCTTTCGGTGCATTTGTGCTTAGCACCCGGAGGACAAATGCAGTTTGTTCGACAACTTATAGACATATCCTCAAGAGGTCTTGTTGGCTTTTCTTCAGAATAAACAACCTTTAATTTTTTAACACCACGTTTTTTAAGCTCTCTTCTCATAACTTTTGCAAGAGGACACATAGTTGTTTTGTAAATATCCGAAATTTTGAATAAACTTCCGTCAAGTTTGTTTCCTGCCCCCATACAGCTTATAACAGGGACACCTTTTTCTTTTGCTCTCATTATGATTTCAATTTTTGCTGTAACTGTATCGACAGCATCAACAACATAGTCGTATTCTTCAAAAGGAAAGTCGTCAGCATTTTCCGGTAAAAAGAAACATTGGTGAACTCTAACGTCACAGTCCGGATTTATTTCAAGAATCCTTTCTTTCATAACATCAGTTTTGTATTTTCCTACAGTTTTGCGAGTAGCAATTATTTGTCTGTTAAGGTTAGTAAGACAAACTTTGTCATCATCAATTAAATCAAATGAGCCAACGCCACTTCTTACGAGTCCCTCACATACATAACCACCAACACCACCGATACCAAAAACAGCGACTCTAGAACCTTTTAATTTTTCCATAGCATCTTTTCCAAGTAATAGCTGTGTCCTTGAAAATTGATTTAACATTTTATCCCTCTTTCATTTTTTAATTCGTTTTTTATTTTATATTGGTTTATTGTTTAATTAAATATTGCATAATAGCATATAAACAGCCGTGCTGATTATAATGCTTAATAGACTGTTTTTTCGCCATAAGTGTATAAGTACACAAACAATAACAGCAATCACCTTGTAGAGTCCGGTTGCCCAAAAATCTGTATAAACATCTTTAAGGCAATAAACAATAAGAACAGCCATAATAGCTGCCGGCAAAATTCTTCCAAGATATTTTATTTTTTGTGGAACTTCCTTTTTGCCACCAAGCAATATAAAAGGAAATAACCTTATAGAAAAAGTACAAATAGCCGAAAGAACAATACAAAAAAAGCAAGGTCATTACTCATTTGTTTCCACCGACTTTCTAAAAGCAAGTAATAGACCGGACACAAGTATAAGTGTCGGCAATAAGAAAAAATCTGCACCAACAACAACTAAGAACAATATACCCAAAACCAAACCGGTAATAGCAGGTATATGATTTTTTGTTGCTTTCCATTGGTCAACAGCTATTGTAACAAAAAGAGCAGTCATACAAAAATCTATTCCATTTATTTCAGATGGAATCAGTTGACCCACTATGCTTCCCAAAACCGACCCAATAAGCCAAGAGGTCTTGCTAAAAAGGGCGACGAAAAACATAATATCAAATCTTTTGTTATCGTCCTTTGTATATTCGTCCTTTTGGTTTAACATAGAGCAATTGACAGAATAAGTTTCGTCTGTCATATTATGCACCATATATAGAAACCTTTTACCCATTTTTTTAAAATCATCTACAAAAGTAAGACCATAAAAGAACTGTCGGCTGTTCATAAAGAAAGCAGTCAGCAACACAGTAATAATAGATGCCCCACTGCTCAAAAAAGTAACAAGAACAAATTGAAAAGCACCTGTATAAACTGTTATACTGATAAAAAGCGACCATATCCAAGAATAGCCGGCATTTTGCATCATAAGACCGTAAGCCATACTAACGAAAAAATAACTTCCAGTTATGGGCAATGCCGTTATAAACGATTTTTTAATTATATCTTTTTTGTTCATTTATTTAATACCATCTAAAATTGCCTTTGCAATATCAGGCTTGTTCATAGTATATATGTGTATATATTGCACACCATTTTGAATAAGCCCATTAATCTGTTCAATTGCATATTCAATTCCAGCCTTATACATATCATTATGATTATCGCCATACTTAGCGATTATATCTGTCAATTTTTTAGGAACAGATGAACCAGATAAGGAAACAGTTGTTCCAATTTGTTTAGCAGTAGTTATCGGCATAATTCCAACGTGTATAGGTGCTGTTATGCCAAACCCACCAATTTTTTCTTTAAAATCATAAAAGCATTCATTATCAAAAAATAATTGACTTATAAAAGAACTAACACCCATATCTTGTTTCATTTTCATATATTTTAAATCACTTTCAAAGCTAGGTGATTCAAAATGTTTCTCAGGGTAGCAGGCAGCCGAAAGTTCAAAATCAAAGTTATCATTAATAAATTCAATTAAATCTGTCGCATAGGTAAACTCTCTGTTTTCATATTGTTCATCTGTCATAGTTTTCGGTCTGTCGCCACGCAACGCAAGTATACTGTTTATATTATGTTTTTTAAATTCAGTACATTGTTTAAAAATGTCATTCTTTGAGCTTCCAACACAAGTAAGATGAGGAACAGCCTCTATATTGAGTTCATTTTGTATAAAAGACGCTATTTCAAGAGTTTTTTTAGATTGACTTCCACCGGCACCATAAGTCACGCTTATAAATTCAGGAGAAAGGTCCTTAAGCTGTTTTATAATTTCAAAAGCAGCCGAAAAATCCCCATCTTTTTTAGGAGGAAAAACCTCAAAAGAAATATTTAATTTACCCATATATAACCCTTCTTTCGTTATTTATTATTATCATAATCGTCAAGGAAATGATGTTTTACGCCATTTTTTTTGTAGGCAATAACTGTGCTTAAATTTACATTTTCAACACTTCTAAAAATATTTCCCTCAACGAAAGGATTTACTTTTTTCATTTGTTTTATAAGCTCTTTAACTTCAACACGCTTTGATGTATTTTCTCCACCACAAGTAGAGCAAGTATCAGTAAATTTACAAGCACATTGTATAAAACTAAGATTATTGTAATCTCTCCAAGCCTTAATATCATCTTCACGAACAAGGTAAAGAGGTCTAATAAGTTCCATACCCTCAAAATTTGTACTATGAAGTTTAGGCATCATAGTTTGAACTTGAGCCCCATAGAGCATACCCATAAGTATAGTTTCGATAACATCATCATAATGATGTCCAAGGGCAATTTTATTGCAACCAAGTTCTTTAGCTTTGCTGTACAGATGACCTCTTCTCATTCTTGCACAGAGGTAGCAAGGTGATTTTTCAACATTAAATACTGATTCAAATATATCAGATTCAAATATGGTAACAGGTAAATTTAACTTTTTAGCATTAGCCTCTATAATCTGTCTGTTAGCAGGACTATAACCGGGGTCCATAACAAGATATACGACTTCAAAATCAAATTTACTATATTTTTTCAATTCTTGAAAAAGTTTTGCCAAAAGCATAGAATCTTTTCCACCGGAGATACAGACAGCAATTTTATCATTTTCTTGTACAAGTTGATACTCAACGATAGCTCTTGTAAATCTACTCCAAATCTGTTTACGGAATTTTTTATGCAAGCTATGTTCAATATCTTTATAAACTGTTTCTGATTTTTCATTTTCAGAGTTCATTTTTTCAAACAACCAAGCCATATAACCACCGGCAAGGTTTACTGCATAAATTCCCTGTTGACACAAAAATTCAACAAGTTGCACACTAACCTCACCTTTTTTACAATACACAATAATCTTATTGTCCTTAAATTTTTGATAATCTTTTCTTAAAACGCTTTCAGGTATATTAATAGCATCAGGTAAATGTCCATAAGAAAAAGAGAGTTCATCTCTCATATCTATAATTATATAATCTGACTTATCAAGTTTAGCAAACTCATCAGCCGATATTTCTCTATATTCCATCAAAAATTTCCCCCAAAACAAATATAATATTTAAAACTAGTCACTCACTCTATTATACCTGTTTTTTAGTCAAAATTCAACAAAACAAGAAAAAAATATTAAGACCTTAAGACCTAAGACCCAAGACCTTGGGGCGTTGCCCCATATGCACTAACTTATAAATAATAACTGATTTTTAGCACATATTTAGAGC
>CABVAP010000187.1 GCA_902496345.1 uncultured Eubacteriales bacterium | reverse complement strand
AATCGCATTTTCGCTGAGGAAAACAGCTGTTTCAAGGGCTTAAAAGCCTTGTGCACAGAACGCCAAAATTTTCAGAGCGATTTAATTTTGCAGAAAAAATGCACTTTGGTTGCTGGCAAGGTTCAAGCCTGCAATGCAAACTAAGTTTGCAAAAATTGCATTTTTTTAAGAAATTAGCGAACGAAAATTTTGGAATAAAATTTAATTTGCAAAAAATCGTTGATTTTTTTGCAAGGCTGTCGACTTTATCGACAGCCTGTTGAAATCCATACTTCAACACCCCATTATGCTTTATAAAAGAATATCATAAAAGATATATATACAAAATGCAATTAAATAACACAAAGGAAGGAGTTATTTTTACTTTTATCAGAGGAAATAAAAAATTCCTGCAACTAAAATGTAAAAGAATATCCCTATAAAACAAATGAGGCGTTGAAGTATAAACTTCAACGCCTTTGCTATAGATAATTATAAACCTTAATTTTCAAAAAGTCAATAACCTAAAAAAAATTAAGCAATTTTATTTACAAGTTTGTAAAGTCTAGATTTTTTTCTAGAAGCATTGTTTTTGTGGTAAACGCCTTTAGTACAAGCTTTGTCGATAGTTCTAACAGCTTCAACTAAGAAAGCTTTAGCTTCTTCTTTGTTACCGTTCTGAGCTGCAACAACAACTTTTTTGATAGCAGTTTTTGTAGCAGATTTAACCATTTTATTTCTCATAGTTTTTTTTGCGATAACTTTAATACGTTTTTTTGCAGATTTAATATTAGCCAATTTAGTTTCCTCCTAAAAATAAATATATAGTTAAATATAGTTTTAATAATAGTCGCACAAACATTGTTCCAAATACTGAGGGTGTGTGTATTGTCAAAACCGACCTCTTTTAAGCAACGTACTTAAAAGCAGGAAAAAACTGTTTGCGAAAATCTAGTTAACGTAATTAATCATTACTGTATGATATTGTACCCCAAAAGTTTAAATAAGTCAATGAATAATTTTAAATTTTTCAGAAAAAATAAAAAAAGGCAAATTATAAAAAACAAAATGTTAATGTAGAGGTGACAAAGATGGAAGAAAATAAAGATATAAATTTTTCTGTAAGGACAGATTTAGCGATAGAGTCAGCAGAACTTTTAATATCAAAAAATAAAAAAGATGAAGAAAACAAAAACACCGTTCAAAAAGAAGACGAGATAAGTGGGGTAGAAATTTCAGAAGATGTTGTAAATAAAATCAAAATAACAAAAATCAAAATAACGACAAAAGAGGGCGAAGAGATAACAGGTAAGCCACGAGGCAATTATATAACAATTGAATCAAGTTCAATGAAAGAGAACGACACAGAAGCTCACGAAGAAATAATAAGCATTTTAAGTAAGAATATATCCGAGCTTGCAAACCTAAAGAAGAAATCGCTTATACTTGTAGTAGGTTTGGGAAATCGTTATATAACACCTGATGCGTTAGGGCCGTCTGTAATTTCAAAAATACTTGTAACAAGGCATTTAAAAGATAGCTTACCAGAGCAAATAGATAGTGACGTTGATGTAAGGGGCGTAAGTGCAATTTCCCCAGGGGTTATGGGTATAACAGGAATAGAAACAGGCGAGATAATAAAAGGCATTTCAAATAACATAAAACCCGATTTGATAATAGCGATAGATGCCCTTGCAGCGAGGAAAATGGAGCGAATTAATACAACAATCCAAATGACAGATACAGGGATAAGTCCAGGCTCTGGTGTTGGAAATAAAAGAATGGCACTTAATAAAAATACGTTAGGTGTACCAGTAATAGCAATAGGCGTTCCGACAGTTGTTGACGCAGCAACCCTGATAAATGACACAATGGATAAAGTTTTAAATGAGATGTGCGATAAGGCTAAAAAGGGTGGCGAATTTTATAAAATGCTAAAGACATTAGATAAAGAGGAAAAATATAATTTAATTTATGAGATATTAACCCCTTGTGATGGAAATATGTTTGTAACCCCAAAAGAAGTAGATGCCGTAATAAAGCGACTTGCAAATATAATTTCAAACGGCATAAATATAGCCTTGCACCCTGCAATAAGTAAAGATGACATAAATAGATATTTTAACTAAAAATATACCAATCTCAAAAATTTAATATAACCCCCTTTCGATATAGTTAAACACAATGTCATATTAATTTTGTAAATGTCTTGACTTGCATTGGTAAAATATTGTACAATATATATTAATGTTTTTACTATAAAATATTGTATTTAGGAGGATTTACGAATGTCATTTTTAGATTGGCTAATTATTATAGTCGTTGTTATCGGTGCTATTTTTGTTGGGCTTTACTTTCTTAACAAATGGGCATATAAAAAAATGGATACTCAACAGACAATGATTGATAAAATGAAACAATCAATGAGTATATATGTAATAGACAAGAAACGTGATAAAATCACGAATGTTAATATGCCAAAAGCTGTTATCGAGCAGATGCCTAAGATGTACAAGAAAATGAAACTTTGCTTTGTTCAGGCAAAAATCGGTCCACAGATTATGACACTTATCTGTGATAAAAAACTTTTTGAAGCTATTCCAGTAAAGAAAAACGTCAAAGCAGAAATTGCTGGTATCTACATCGTTGGTGTAGCTGGCGTCAAAACAGAAAAAGAAATTAAAGCAATTCAAAAAGAGAAAAAAGCGAAAGAAAAAGCTGAGCTTAAAGCTGCAAAGCTTGCCGAAAAAGAAGCAAAGAAAAATAAATAAAGATTTTTGCAAAACTTTTGAAAAAGTCGACATTAAAAGACCTTGTGCTTGCCCAGGGTCTTTTTTTTAAAAATAAAAAACAAACAAAAAATTATGAGGTGATAAAAAATGTGGTTATCAATTTTTGTTTCAACGTTTGTTGCGTTAATTTTAGGGTTTATATACCTTGTCAGTAGATTTTACAAATTTGATATAATAAAAAATATTTCAAATGCAATATCTACCGACAACAAGAAATTAAGGATAGTTGTAAGCTGGTTTTTTGTTGTTATACTACTAGCGATATTGTGGGTAACAATGGGTGTTATGAATATGATTGTTTGTGTAATCCATTTAGTTTTATTTTGGGTTATATTTGACATTGCCTTTTACATAGCAAAAAAAATCAGAAAACAAGACTTCAAGAGATATTACGCTGGCATAGTTGCCGTAGTATGTGCTGTAGTTTATTTATCAACAGGTTGGTTTCAGGCACATCACGTTTGGGAAACAGACTATACCATCGAAACAGATAAAGAAATTGGCGATTTAAGGGTTGTACAGTTTGCAGACTCACACGTTGGTGCAACATTCAACGGAAAAGATTTAGAAGATTACACAGCAGAAATTCAAGAATTAAATCCAGATGTTGTACTTATAACAGGTGATTTTGTTGATGATGACACATCAAAAGAAGATATGATAGACGCCTGCAAGGCACTTGGAACATTAAAGACAAAATATGGCGTATATTTTTCATTTGGAAACCACGACAAAGGTTACTATGGTGATGAGTATAGAGGTTACGGCACAAATGATTTAATAACCGAGTTAGAAAAAAACAATGTAACAGTTTTACAAGACGAAAATGTATTGATAGACAACAGATTTTATATTATAGGCAGAAATGATGTATCCGAGCTTATGCGAAATGGTTCAAGACTTGAAATGTCAGAACTTACAAAAGGACTTGACACAAGCAAATATATGATTGTAATGGACCACCAGCCTAACGATTATGAAAACGAGAAAAATGCAAACGTTGATTTAGTTTTATCAGGTCATACACACGGTGGTCAATTCTTCCCAGTAAATAGAATGGGCGAATGGCTTGGAGCAAACGACAAAACGTATGGTTACGAAAAGCGTGACAACACAAATTTCATCGTAACATCTGGTATTGCCGACTGGGCAATAAAATTCAAAACAGGCTGTATCTCTGAATACGTTGTAATTAACATAAAAGGTTAAAACAAATTGGGGTTTGTCAAAATCTTTTAAAACCTTGAGACTCCGTCTCAAACTCTGGCCACCTTTTGAAAAAGGTGGACGAAAACTTTTGCCGGAAACTATCGTTTCCTGATGCGTCCTCCTCTTATGTAAGCAAAAATAAATTTT
>CABVAP010000186.1 GCA_902496345.1 uncultured Eubacteriales bacterium | reverse complement strand
TTCCGATCTCGCCTGTAATAGGGTCACCAACTTTAAGAGTACCGTTTTGAACGAGAACAGTAGCGACAGGTCCACGACCTTTATCAAGCTGAGCCTCAATGATTGTACCTCTTGCTCTTTTACCAGAATTAGCTTTAAGCTCTTTCATTTCAGAAACAAGGATAATCATTTCAAGAAGTTGGTCTATACCAGTTTTGCTCATAGCTGAAACGGGAACGCAAATAGTATCACCGCCCCAATCTTCAGCAACAAGACCATATTCAACAAGTTCTTGTTTAACTCTGTCAGGGTTAGCACTTGGTTTATCAATTTTGTTGATAGCAACGATAATTTCAACGTTTGCAGCTTTTGCGTGGTTGATAGCTTCAATAGTCTGTGGCATAACACCGTCATCAGCAGCAACAACAAGGATAGCAACGTCAGTAACCTGAGCACCCCTCATACGCATAGCTGTGAAAGCCTCGTGACCAGGTGTATCAAGAAAAGTAATAGGTTTGTTGTCAATAGAAACTGTGTAAGCACCGATGTGCTGAGTAATACCACCAGCTTCGTTGGCAGTAACTTTGCTGTGTCTGATAGCGTCAAGTAAAGATGTTTTACCGTGGTCAACGTGACCCATAACAACAACAACTGGAGGTCTTTCCTCTGTATCTTCTTCTGCATCATCGTCTTCTTTAAAAGCTTCTTCAAGTAAATCAATTTCTTGAGCTTCTTCAGCGATAACATCATAACTGTCAGCGATAATAGATGCTATTTCAAAATCAATTTCTTGATTAATAGTAGCCATAACGCCTATTTTCATTAAAGCCATAACGATTTCTGTCGAATTTTTTTCAAGTTTTTCTGCAAGTTCTTTAACTGTAACTTTAGATGGTAACTGAATTACTTTTATATCATCTTCCATATCTGTATTAACTGACTCCTCCTGAGAAACTACTGGTTGTTCTGCTTTATGTTTATTTTTGTTTTTATCTTTGTTTTTGTTTTTCTTTTTAGATTTTTTAGAAGAATTGTCCTCATTTTTAGGTTTTTCTTCTTTAGATACAACCTCTTTAACTTCTGTAATCTCTTTATCTTTAACTTCGTTATTTTCTTTTTTGTTTTCTTTTTTCTCTTTATTTTCTTTTTTATTAGCCGATTCAGGTGTTGTTTTCACTTGAGAATTTTGTTTATTTTCTTTACTCTCTTCTTCAGAAAAAACATCAAGAACTTTGTCAACATCTTCATCTGTCAAAACGCTCATATGACTTTTAACTTCTATGTTCATCTGTTTAAGTTTTTCAACAAGCTCTTTACTTCCAATGTTTAAAGTTTTAGCTAATTCGTGTACTCTTGTTTTAGACAAAAATAACACCTCCAAATCTATTATACCACTACAACATATAACTTATCATTAAATTAATTATTGTCTAAATGTCAAAGACTATTCCCTCATTCGCCTTATACGCTTATAACCGAAAGCATTTTTCAATAAAAGTTTATTTATAGGCAATGTCAGTTTATTAGTTAAAAATTTCAAACACCTTTGAAATAAGATAAACTCTCATCGCCAACAATAAAATATAACTTACTAGAATCAAATAATCTACAATGACAAATATACTTAATTAAAAATCAACTTTTTGTATCAATACATTCCTTAATTTTCATAGCAAAATTTTCATCACAAATAGCGAGAACTGCACGAAAATCTTTGCCTATAGCTGCTCCAAGTTCTTCCCTAGTACTTAATTCAAATATATCTGTTTGATAATAAAAAGCCTTGTTTTTAAACTTTTCTTTTGTATTTAGAGATGCGTCTTGAGCCACAATAACAAGAAAAGCCGAACCGTTTTGAAGTGCCTTTTCGCAGGTAAGTTCACCTGATGCAAGTTTACCTGCCCTTTGGCATAAAGAAAGCATTGACAAAGTTTTTCTATTTAACACTGTCGTTCAACTCACTTTTCAAATTTTCATAAACATCTTTAGGGACAGCCATTTTAAAAGACCTTTCAAATCCCCTGTTTTTCTGTGCTTTTTCTATACATTCTAGGTTAGGACATACATAAGCACCTCTGCCAGATTTTTTACCCGTAAAATCAAGTGAGAATTCACCGTTTTCATTTCTAACAACTCTTATAAGTTCTTTTTTGTTTTTCATTTCCTGACAGCCTGTGCATTTTCTCAAAGGAACTTTTCGTTGTTTCATTTTATTCACCTATTCTTCGTCAGATTGAACTTCTTCAGTTTCAGTGTTTTCTTTATTTTTGTTCACAAAAATTTCGTCATTTGAAAAATCCACAAAATTAGTAAGTTTAGCTTGAGATTCACTCTTGATGTCGATTTTCCAGCCAGTAAGTCTGGCAGCAAGACGAACATTTTGACCCTCTTTGCCGATAGCAAGAGAAAGTTGATTGTCAGGCACAACAACTTTAGCACTCTGTTCATTTTCATCTTTGTTAATTTCAACAGCGATAACTTCAGATGGGTTAAGTGCTTCAGAAATGAATTTTTTAGGGTCTTCACTCCAGTTAATGATGTCAATTTTTTCGCCTTTAAGTTCATTTACGATAATATTTACTCTAGAGCCGTTAGGTCCAACACAAGAACCAACTGCATCAACGTTAGGATTTTTAGAGTAAACAGCCATTTTAGTTCTTGAACCAGCTTCTCTTGAAATATTTTTAATTTCAACAGTACCATCGTGAATTTCAGGAACTTCAAGTTCAAAAAGTCTTTTAACAAGTTCGTAATGAGTTCTACTAACAGTAACTTGAGGACCTTTTGTTGTCTGTTCAACTTTAAGGATATAAACTTTTATTCTATCATTAAACTTGTATTCTTCAGACGGAATTTGTTCGTTTGGAGGTAAAATAGCATCAATTTTACCAAGAGAAACAACAACGTTTCTTTTACCTTCAGTTCTTTGAACGATACCAGTATCAATTTCACGCTCTTTAGTTACATATTCGTTGTAAAGTTTTTCTCTTTCAGCTTCTCTAAACTTTTGAACAACAACCTGTTTAGCAGTCTGAGCAGAAATTCTACCAAAGTTTTTAGGTGTAATTTCTATATCAACGATGTCGCCATATTCATATTTAGGGTCAATCTCTCTTGCGTCTTCGAGTGAGATTTCAAGGAAAGCGTCATAAACATCTTCAGTAACTTCTTTTTGAGCATATACTTTAACTTCTCCGCTTTCTCTGTTAATATCAACTTTTATGTTTTGAGAAGTACCAAAATTCTTTTTGCAAGCAGAAGTAAGGGAATTTTCGATAGCTTCAAAAATAATTTCTTTGTCTATCCCTTTTTCTTTTTCAAGAATATTAAACGCTTCAATAAACTCTGTACTATCCATTTTTTAATCCTCCTAAAATAAAAAACAATTAAAATATAACTGCAAGCCTGCAAGATGCAACATCTTTTCGGTCAAAAGCAATTTCATTTCCGTTTTCTTCAATGACAATTTTATCATCAATAAGACCAACAAGGTTACCTTGTAATTGTTTAACCTTGTCGATAGGTTTATAGAGTTTAATTTCAACAAGTCTGCCTTTGTATTTAGTGTATTCAAAATCTTTTTTAAGAACTCTGTCAATACCAGGTGAGCTAACCTCAAGGATATAAGCCTGTTCAATAAAGTCATCTTTTTCAAGTTCTTCTTCTAAAGCACGGCTAATAACCTCACAATCATCAATAGTTATACCGCCCTCTTTGTCAGCATAAACTCTTAAATATTTGTTAGGTCCTTCTTTAACAAATTCAACATCAACAAGTTCATAATTATTATCATTGATAATAGGCATAAGCTTTTCTTCAACTTTAGCCAATATATCTTTGACCTGCATCAAATCACTCCTTAAAAATATCTAAACATCTTATCTTACATAAAAAATCAAGAGTGGGTATCCCCACTCTTTCCTGATGTCACATTCCTATATCTGCATTGTATCACAAAACTTAATTTAATGCAATAGTTTATTTCAATTTTTTCGCAAATTTACCAAAATACAAGCAATTCGACAAACCAAAATTAGAAGTTGTAGGGCTGAATCTTTTTGGTAAAAAGATTTAAAAAAACTAGTTTTGTGGTGGTTTAAGTCTTTGGTTTATAATCCGATTACATCGGAAATCTATTTATTTGCCTACGGCGTGG
>CABVAP010000185.1 GCA_902496345.1 uncultured Eubacteriales bacterium | reverse complement strand
TGTTTCTTCGCACAAGGCTTTTAAGCCCTTGAAACAGCTGTTTTCCTCAGCGAAGATGCGATTTCCGCTTGCGGATAAAAGTCTGCGATGCTTTTTGAAATCGACAATAACGATAAAAATTAACTTTTTCGACACTCTGGTACCTACAAAAGTAGGTATTTTTTTATTCTTGTTTTTCTGGGAAAAATGGCGTGACAATAGAAATGCTATTAATATTAATAATACTTATTGTTAATCTAATGATATTTTAATTTTACAGTAATTTTACTTTAATTTTATAATTATATTATATACCTAACAAAACAAAAACAGCCAAAGAGGTGATTATCTAAATATGAGTTTGAAAATTAAATATTGTAAATTTATTTTCTTGTTGCTCATTAGTTCTATTGTGTTTTGTTCTTGTCAATCACAATTTGATGATTCAAAAATTAGTTTTAGTTTTAAAATTTTTGATGAAGGAAAGGCTGACGCAATTGTACTTAGAACAACAGAGCATACAGTTATTATTGATACCGGTGAAAAGGGTGATGGTAAAGATATTTTAGAATATTTATCTGAAAACAACATAACAGAAGTTGACTACCTTTTTATAACTCATTTTGATAAAGACCACGTTGGTGGAGCAACTAAAGTTATTAATAATATTAAAATCAATAATATTGTTACACCTGACTATGTTGGCAATAACAGTGAATATCAAAGTTATATGAAAGCTGTTTCCGAAAAAAATATTACACCAACAAAGCTTACACAAAATATGAATTTTTCACTTGATGATGTTTCTTTTGAAGTTTTTCCTCCAATGAAAAAATCGTATGATGAAGAGGACAATGATTTTTCACTTGTTATAAGCGTTATTGATGGTGATAATAAATTTTTATTTGCTGGCGATGCAGAGGAAGAAAGAATCGATGAAATTTTTACTCAGATAAAAGATTTACAGTATGATTTTATAAAAATACCTCATCACGGAAGAAACAGTAATAATTCAAAAAAATTTTTGGAAGCAATGAATCCTCAATATGCAGCTATAACTTGTAGCGAAAAAGAGCCGGCTGATGATGAAGTTATTGACGTTTTAAAATATCTTGATTGTGAAACTTACTATACCACAAACGGAGAAATTGAAGTTTTAAGCAATGGTAAACAAATACAAATAAATCAATAAATAACTAATTAAAATATAGGAGATGATTTTTATGGCTATCGAAGTATTTAACAGGTATGAACACAAATATTTATTATCAAAAAATGAATATGAAGAAATTACAAAAATAATTGAGGAGTATATGGAGCTTGACAGCCACAACAAAGACCACAAGCTTTATACAATATCTAATTTATATTATGATACAGATGACGACTATCTTATAAGAAAATCTTTATCAAAGCCAGTTTATAAAGAAAAACTTAGATTAAGGTCTTATGGTGTTCCTAACGAAAACTCAAAGGTATTTCTTGAAATAAAGAAGAAATTTAACGGTATCGTAAACAAGAGAAGAACAACTCTTGAGCTTAATGAAGCTTATGATTTTGTTAAATCAGGAGAAGAGCCTGTTGTTAAAGATTATATGAACAGGCAGGTTTTAGATGAAATTGCTTATTTCCTAAAAATGTATGACCTTAAACCTAAATTATATTTAGCTTACGACAGAATTGCTTATTTTGAAAAAGGTAACCCTGATTTAAGAATTTCTTTCGACTGCAATATCCGTTCAAGACGTGAAGATGTTGAGCTTGAAAACGGTGACTATGGAAAATTATTACTCAGCAGAGATACATATCTTATGGAAATAAAAACTTCTCTTGCTAAACCTTTATGGCTAACAGAGGCTATTGCTAAACTTAACCTAAAAAGAAAAAGTTTTTCTAAATATGGTACTGAATTTAAAAATACTATTAACCAAAAAGTAGGTTGATAGATAACTATAAAAATACTTAAATTTAAAGGAGATGGATTAATATGGATAATTTATTTAATGAAGTTTTAGTTAATGCTTCAAGTGATATAACGGTGTCTTCGGCTATATCAACAATACTTATTGCTTTGGTTTTTGGGCTTGTTATTGCCTTTACCTATTACAAAACACAATCTAACGCACTATACCAAAGAAGTATGGCTGTTACTTTAGTTATGTTGCCTGTTATTCTTTCTATAACAATTATATTTATCGGAAGCAACATTGCAAGAGCATTTAGCCTTGCTGGTACACTTACTATAATTCGCTTTAGAAGTGCACCTGGTGACCCTAAAGACATTGGATTTATATTCTTTGACATCGCGGCTGGTCTTTCTTGTGGTGCTGGATTATTTGGATATGGTGCTTTGTTTGTATTGATTTTATGTATAGTTTTATTTGCAACAGAAAAACTTAATTTATTTGAAAAAAAATCTGTGCATAAAATGCTTAAAATTACAATCCCTGAAGATTTGAACTATCAAGGTGCTTTTGATGATGTTCTTAAAAAATATACAACTAGCTATTCTCTTACTAAAATTAAAACTACTGACCTTGGTTCTTTATTTGAAGTTTCTTATGATGTTTCTATGAGAAAAAATCAAAATGAACAAGAATTTTTAAATGAATTACGTTGCAGAAACGGTAACTTAAATATAATCTTATCTGTTATTGAATAATAAACAAAATAATAAAAAAATGTTATGGCTGTCTTAAATCGACAGCTCTTATTTTTTTGACATAAATCGACATTTTCGCTATTATTTATTAAAAAAATCTGATTGACAAAATTATATATTTAACCTATAATTGTCTTAAGGTTTTCGGCATATTATTTTTGAATGTTATGTTATAGACCTATTAAAAATAAACGGTATAGGAGGAGGGTTTTATGAAAAAACTTGTTACTTTACTTATTTCGGCAAGTATGCTTATTTCAAGTGTAAGCTATATTAGTGCTGAAACTTTGGAAAATACTGGTTATGTCGATAGTGTTAAAGTTTCTTCTTTTAAAGATTTTGTTAAAAATGTTAAAAAGACAAACACTGAAAGCACTACAGAATCAACTACACAGCAAGCAACAGAAACAACAACTAAGTTGACAACTACAACAACAGAAACTACTACAGAGGCTACAACAGAAACAACAACTAAAGTTGCTCCAGTTGTTGTAATAGAGCCAACGACAGAGGCTACAACAACTAAACCTGTTGTGACAGAGCCAACAACTAAACCTCAAAATGTTGCAGTTGTTGCAGATATAGCTTTTAACCCAAACACAAATTTATTTGGTGTTCCTCAGGGTTCTTACTTAACTGATAATATGAAAGCTCATATCGACAGACTTAACAAAAACTTAAAAACTAAAATTGTTATTATGATTGGTTCTATTAAAAAGCCAGTAACTGCTGCTGACATCGCATCTTTTACTGATAAAAATACAGGGGCTATTGATTATAACAAAGTTTGGAGCTACTGTGCAAGAATAATGGATACATATAACACAGCTGCTTATTCTCGTAAGTTTAAAACTCACGATGGCGTTATTGTAAACGTTCCTGTTGGTGATTATGGTTGGAAAGTTGATATGACTGGTCTTACTCAGAATTTATATCAAAGCCTTGTTAATTTTAAAGATACTACTTTAACATATAAACCTTCTAAAACAGCTTTTGCTGGAGCTCAGACAGTCTATGGCAATGATATTGGTGGTACATACATCGAAATAGACCTTACTAACCAGACTGTTCATTGGTTTAAAAATGGCGTTTGTGTATTATCTGACTACTGTGTTACAGGTAAGAAAAGTACACCAACACCTGCTGGTACATTCTCTTTAAAATGTAACACAGGAAGAACTTTATTAACTGGTCCTACTTGGAAAACTTGGGTCAACTATTGGGCTCATTTCTCTCAAGGTTGTGGTCTTCACGATGCAACTTGGCAGTCTTCTTTTGGTCTTGCAAGATGGAAAGCAGGCTATGGCTCTCACGGTTGTGTAAATCTTCCTGCCGGAACAGCTAAAAAAGCTCACGACATAATGCAAGTTGGAGAACCTGTTGTTGTTTACTACAGATAATGATACGGTGTAATATAATTTAAAATTATAAAAAGGTGTTTGTTTTTTGAACCGACCCCCAAAAGTTAGACCAAAAATCTAACGATTGGGAGGTCGGTTTTT
>CABVAP010000184.1 GCA_902496345.1 uncultured Eubacteriales bacterium | reverse complement strand
CCCGGTCGTCCAGTCCAACCCTCTGTATAATGTTTTAAAACACAGACCGAACAAGTTTATGTCGCCACACGATTTTTTCTGGGCGACAGAGTTCCAGCGACTTGAATACGGTAATGCTTTTTGGGTTATGAGGGCAGAACGAGGCAAGATTAAAGAATTATATCTGCTTAATTCTACAAATGTTCAAATTATGGTCGATAATACCAATATTTTAGATGATAAAAATACCGTGTATTATATATATAATGATAGTAAGTACGGTCAAATTATATATACGGCTGATGAAATCGTTCATTTAAAAAACTTTAGTAAAGACGGTATAACAGGCACAAGCATTAGAAAATATCTAATGGATACAATCTCTAATGAACAGAGTTCACAAAAGGTCCTTAAAGAAAAGTATAAAAGCGGTTTGCAAGACCCTATCATAGTTACTTATACAGGGGATTTAAACGAGGCTATGAAAACAAAAATTAAAAAGAAATTTGCTGACCTTGGTGGGGCAAAGAATGCCGGAAAGGTTGTTCCAATACCTACAGATTTTGGCGTTAAACAGCTTGAAACAAAGTTAGTGAACAATCAATATTTTGAATTACAAGGACTTACAACAAGGCAAATAGCTAATGCCTTTGGGGTTAAAAGCTTTCAATTAAATGATATGGAAAAAAGTACTTATAATAACATTGAACAGCAAAACAAAGCCTTTTATTCCGATACACTTCAAAACGTTCTCACAGCTTATGAACAAGAAGTTATGTACAAGTTACTTTCATTTGATGAAAGAGAACAAGGCTATAGCTGTCGATTTAATATTGACGGAATATTACGAAGTGACCTTGCAAGCAGAACAGCAAGTTACGTTAATGGTATTCAAGCTGGATATATGACTATTGCAGAGGTTAGAGAAAAGGAAAAACTTCCGTACAAAGAGGGAACAGACAAGCTAATTATCGGCAACGGTGCAAGTATTCCACTTGAACTACTTGGAAAGCAGTATACAAAAAATGAAAGAGAGGGCGAAGAATGAAACAAGATTTCTTTAAAATTGTAAATATTACAGAACATAATGCAGAAATTCAAATCTATGGCGATATTGTTAGTGATGAAAGTTATAAATGGTCTGATGATGATGTTTGCCCCAAAGATGTTATAAGTGCTTTAGAAAAAGTAAAGGGTAAAAACTTGGATATACATATTAATTCTTGTGGTGGCTCTGTCTTTGGCGGTATTGCTATTTACAATGCCATTAAAAGGCATAACGGAAAGAAAACTATTACAATAGAGTCCATTGCTGGGAGCATCGCCTCTGTCATCGCTATGGCAGGTGATGAAATAAATATGCACAAAAATTCTTTTATGGTTATTCATAAACCTTTAATTTCCATTTCCGGAAATGCTAATGAACTCAGAAAAATGGCTGACGAACTGGATAAAATAGAAAGTGCTATACTTGATATTTATAATTCTAAGTTAATTAATGAAAACGATATTTCTAAGGTTGTTGAAATGGTCGACAAGGAAACGTGGCTTACTTCTGCTGATGTTTCTTCTCTATTTGAAATAAATATTCTTGAAGAAAATAAGGCTGTAGCACACATAGATACTAATATGGCTTTTAAAAATGTGCCTAACGATTTAAAGGAAATTTTTGAAGAACAGAAAAAGCCTGAAAATAAGGTTACTAAAAAAGAAAATAAAAAAGAAAATGAACAGGCTAAAAAAATAGCTTTGGAACTTGAACTTTTGTCTTTGTAAAGGGGTGATGACGTGACACCTGTTAGAATTTTTTTCAGTTACAACAACAGTGAAAAAGTCGTTGAAGTCCCTGTTATCCCTAATACTCTACCGGAAATATTACAAGAACTTGAAAATGAAAGCTTTACAACCCATACAAAAACTTTGACACTCCTAGGAAATAAGAAAACTAGGAGTTTTTCAATGGATTTATTTTTGCCAACGAAGCATTATGATTTTGCAAAAAACACAGGTACAGAGGTGCTAAACTTATTAGGTTATGTTTCATCAAATAAAATTCCTATGAGGATTATTATAACTAATGGAATTGATGAATTACTTAACATTGCTGTTTCTATAAGTAACTTTAAATATTATTTTGATAGAAATTTAAACATACGTTGTAGTGTTAGTTTTGTCGAATATATCTTCCTTACTGAACAAAGCAAAGATAATAACGGTGAAGTCGTTAAGTTCTCCACAGTTACTGCACATATCAACAATACAACAGCTAATATAAGTGGGGTTAATAGTGACGGCTATAATCTTGTTAGGGCAAGAGATGTTTTAGGACTTCTTGGGATAAAAGTTGGCTGGAACGCTGAAAAGAAAAGAGTTACAGCCAACGGAAAGTTGCTTGATATTCATACACGACTTTACAACGGTTCGGCTTATTGCTTTGTTAGAGATTTAGCTGAGCAAACAGGAGCTAATATAGAGTGGGATAGCGACACAAAAACAGTAGTTATACGAGGTGATTAAAATGGACTACAATGAAAATGTTTCGGATATTCAAGAGGAAATTTTGAGTCAAATGCCTGATACTTATACAAAATTAAAAGGCACTTGGCTCTGGGAGATGTCTAAGGCTTTTTCTTTGAAAATACGTGACTCTCTTGCTTATCTGACAGAGGTTGCCAACAAGTTTGATATAACTAAATTACAAGGTGATGAACTTGATGCATATGTATCTCAATGGACTGACATTACGAGAAAAACGGCGAAGAAAGCAAGTGGAACTATTAGAGTGACCGGAAACGGAATGTTGTACAAAGGTTCAATCGTTTCCAATGGCATAATGAACTATGAAACGCTTGAAGATATTGACGTTGTTGGTAGTGCTGATGTTAATATTTCAGCTGTTGAAGTTGGAGTTATTGGCAATACTGATGTTGGCACGGTCACGACAATGGTTACATCTAACACAAATATTGATAGCATTACAAATCTTAAGGCTATAGACGGTGGAACTGATGAAGAAACAGACGACTCTTTAAGAGAAAGATATTACTTACGTCTTTCTATGCCTGCAACCTCTGGGAATAAGGCTCATTATATCTTATGGGCAAGGGAATGCGCCGGTGTCGGTGGTGCAAAAGTAACAAGAGATACAGCCATTAAAAACAAGGTCAATATTTATATCTGTAGTGACTCCAGAGGGGTTGCTGATATAAATATTATAGCTAACGTTCAGAATTATATAGACCCTAACAAAAATGGTGATGGCTCCGGTGTTGCTCCGATTGGGGCAATATGTGAGGTTTTTTCTGCCGGAATTAAGTCTATTGATATTAAAGGTCAACTTATTCTTAGCAATACTTTAAGCAAAGAGGAAACTATCAGCAATATCAAAACGAAAATAACGGAATATCTTTCACAAAATAATTTCAACAAAACAGAACTTAGCTATGCACGAATTTTAAATATAGCCCTAAGCTCTGACGGTGTTGATGATATTTTGAATTTCAAAATAAATGATGATTATGTAAATGTTGTCTGCGATGAAACAGAAATATTTGTTTTAAATTCCTTTGAATTGGAGGTTTAGAAATGCTAAAAACGGAATATTTGAAACTTAAAAAGCCAGAAAAGACAGACCTTGCCGATATAGACGATATTAATAGTAATATGGATATAGTAGACAGCAAGCTAAAAGAGGTTGAAACAGAAGCGAAAAATAAAGACGGTGGTAATGCCGATACGGTTGACGGAAAGCACGCAAAAGATTTTACACAATACAAGGTTTTTAAAAATACAGATGACGTTTTAAACGAGCGTTTTGTTGGCCTATTTAAGATTGAGGGTGACTCTGCTATAACAGGTTTTTCGCTTTTAACCAATACTGTTGAACGTAAAGTGAATTATGACGGATTGACATTGACTCTAACTGATGAGGAATATATTAGGGTGTTCGCTTGCGAAGATTGGCTGTACAAAATTCATTCAACGGCTGTTGCTATTTATGAAGAAGGTATTGTTTATTCGTGGAAGCATAGTCAATCGGAAGATTTTGAATTTCAAGGGCATAAGCATACTAAAAATGATATAACAGATTTTCCGACATCAATGAAAGCTGACGGAGGTAACGCTGATACAGTTGATAATAAACACGCAAGCGACTTCGCAACGGCAA
>CABVAP010000183.1 GCA_902496345.1 uncultured Eubacteriales bacterium | reverse complement strand
GCTTTTTTCAAAAAGCTAGTGGGGTGGTGGGGCAAAGCCCCACGGTCTTTGCCCCTACAACTTCTAATTTGTCAACTAAAAAAACGTGGGTATACCCACGTTTTTAAATATTTTTTTTTACTTTACATAGGGTCGTCTATTACGGCGTCAGTTCTTTGAGGTGGAGGAGGAGCAACCTGAACAGGCTCAGATTGTTGAGGTGTTGACGGTGTTGAACTTTGTCCACCTTGGACAATACCTCCACTTTCAATAACATTTCCGTTGCTGTGAGAACCTTGACTGTTGCTTGATGAACTCTGACCAGAACTTTGAGTTCCACTCTGACCAGTGTTTGAATTTTCATTGCTTTCACCGTCCGAGTTTCCACCTATCTCTTCACCATCAATAGACGTTTCGCCTTCTCCATTTTCTTCAGAATATCTTCCACCAGCAGAGTGAATTGTACAACTGCCACCCGAATGGATTTCATATTTCTTGTCATCAATGTGGGCAGAACCATTGTACGGTTCAGGACGAACTATGCCGACTTGAACATACGTGCTAGGACAGTAAGGACCGGCTGACATACCAGATTCGCTACAAAATCTTGCTGACTTGTGAACGTCACAGCTTTCAGTTGGCTGGGTTCCCTCAACAAAGTTTTCTTCTCTAATTCGGCTACCTCTTGGGTCGTTATCACAAAGCCCATCAACAGCAAGCTTTCCAGATTCACTACAAATTCTAGCCGTAACAACCCCACTAGGTTTAGTAAAGTCTTTGACAGCTAAACCTTCGTGAATTTTTTCCATAACGTATTGCCAAACTTTAAGATGTGCAGATTGGTCAATATTTTCCATATTCTTGACAACATCGTCATAGCTATCATAACCAAGCCAAATACCGGCAGCATAATAAGGTGTATAACCAACAAAAGTTAAATCCCTAGAATTTTGAGTTGTACCAGTCTTACCGGCGATAGGCATATTGGAATTTTTAAATTTAGCTTTAGTACCAGTACCAGAAGTAATAACATCTTTCATCATATCTGTGACACAGTAAGCAGTTGCCTCTTTTACAATTTGCTCTGGTTCGCTTTGTTTTTCAAGTAAAAGGTTGCCGTTATGGTCGTAGATTTTTGTATAGAAAGATGGTTTGTAATATTTACCGTTGTTTGCAAGCATACCGTAAGCAGCCGTTGTTTCAAGATTTGTAACACCCTTTGTAAGACCACCTAAAGCTGTAGATGCGTGATTGTCATTTTCAAGCGTTGTAAATCCCATTCTAAGTAAATATTCATAGCTTTTATCAATTCCAGCTTGATTCATAGCTTTAACGGCAACGATATTCATAGAGTCACGAATAGCGTCACGAATTGTAGAAAGACCTCTATAACCGTTGTACCAGTTTTTAGGCTTATATCCGTTTAAATCAAGAGGAACGTCATCTATAACGGTAGCTGGTGTAAGGACACCCATATCAATACCTGGAGTAAAGGCAGCTAAAACTTTAAAAACAGAACCAGGCTGTCTTGCAGAATCTGTTGCCCTGTTAAATCCTCTGTTTAAAACTTTTTCACCACGACCACCACTAATTGCTTTAACTTCGCCGTTTGCATAGTCAAGTATAACCATAGAAGATTGAGGTTGAACAGCATAGTTAGATTTATCAGCAATAATTTTTTCGTTTGATGATAGGCCTTTTTGAATTTCAGCTCTTTTAGAACTAATAAATTCATCTGCTTCCGACTTGTTTTTAACAAGTTTTTTAAACTCTTGATGTTCTTGTTTACCTGTTTTAGAATTTGCTACAGAAACAATATATGATACATCAATTTTATAGTTTACATTAGGGAACAAATCATCATTAAGATAAGCTTCATCAACTACACCTTGAATCTTTTGGTCAAGGGTAGAATGTATTTGAAGACCACCATTATAGAGCAAGTTGTTTGCCTGAGCAACACTCATATTAAGCTGTTCTTGGAGGTCTTTAGAAACCTGTTCAAAAAGTCCATCAACAAAATAACTGTGAACGCTTGCTCCAGTATCTTCGACAGTTTCGTCATATTCGCTTATTCTAGAATAAACATCATCGTCATAAGCTTCTTGATATTCTGATTTACTTATATAGCCTTGGTCAAGCATATTTTTAAGGATAGTCCTTTGCCTTGTTTGGTTATTGTTAGGATTAGTCCTAGGTGAATAATAAGACGGGTTGTTTGTAATACCGGCAATAACAGCACATTCAGCAAGATTAAGTTCGCTGACATCTTTACCAAAATAACCGAGAGCAGCAGCCTGAACACCGTTATATCCGTGATTTAAATAGATAGTATTTAGGTATAACTCAAGGATATAATCTTTTGCAGCCGTTTTGCTACCAAGTTGGCTAATAAGTTCATCTTCATATTTTTGGGCAAGATACATCTCCTGAATTTTAGTTTCAAGAGAGTTATGCGTAACTTTTGTAATATTATTTTTGATAAGCTGTTGTGTAAGTGTACTAGCTCCCTCAACACGGCTTCCAAAGATTGTTGAATAAGCAGCACGGGCAATACCACGATAATCTATACCACCGTGGCTGTAAAATCTTTCGTCTTCGATAGCGACAATTGCGTGTTGCATATTTTCAGGAATCTTATCAAGTGTAACATATTCCCTGTTTTCTTCTCCGTGAAACTTGTCAATTTCGTTTCCGTCTGCATCGTAAATAACAGAGGTATATACATTTGGTTCAATAGCGATAAGTTCAAGTTTAGGTGCCTTATCGATAATACCCATAATAGCACCAATAACAGCACCAGATAATGCAAATATAATAACAAAAAATAGGATAAAGAA
The DNA here is from genome assembly GCA_902496345.1 of uncultured Eubacteriales bacterium. Taxonomy (GTDB): domain Bacteria; phylum Bacillota; class Clostridia; order Lachnospirales; family CAG-274; genus MGBC114079. The sequence goes on along the minus strand of CABVAP010000183.1, from coordinate 1,374 downwards.
AACTTTCAAAAAAGTTCTGAATTTACTTTTATTTTTTACTTTTTTATCTTTCTTTTTACCGTCATCTTTTTTGTTTCCCTGTGATAAAAAATCTTCGTCATCAGGGTCATCATATTGATAATGTGGAATTTTATATTCATCATCAATACTGCGTCTTCTTCTATTACGCAAATAGTCATCTCTAGAATCTCTTGAATAAGAAGAACGTCTTTCCCTGTTTCTATTGTATAAGTCAGAGTCAGTGTATTTCGAGCCTTGGTTTCTAACATTATTCATTATTCTGTCATAAGCAGATTTTTCAGAATATGTTCTTCGAGAGTTAAGACTAGATGACTCTCTTGAAGTTCTGCGAGAAGCAGATAAGTCGGAATTATAACTTCTTCTCTGACGAGGATAATTTCGATTACTATCATTATTTGATGAATTCATCATTCTACCTCCTTATCTCCTATATTATAACAGAACAAAAAGAACTTTCAAAGAAAAATTTTCAACAATAATAAAAAACTTAGATAAAAATTTTATTTTTGTATTCAAAAACCTTTAATTTCTCATATTTTAGAATAAAAATAATTAATAAACATAAAATAATATAAGCAAAAATGACGGGTGTTTTTATGGGGCGATTTATAGGAAAAAAGGGCAAATTTTCACGAAAAAAGCACAAAAAGTATTTAGCTATAATTTTAATTATTATTAGTATAAGTGTTATCTTTATTTTTATGCAATATAATAATAAAGTTTTGCCTGTTGCATTAGAGATAAGCAAGCAATATGCAGTTACCAGAATAAACGAAAAGATAAACACAGCAGTAGAAAAAGTAATATCAGAGTTAAACGTAACAACAAAAGATTTTTTTGATAAAAGCTTTGATAGTAGTGAGAAAATAAATTATTTTTCAGCGAACACAATTTTAATAAACAAAGTCTGTAGTAAGACATCGGCAGAAATAAGCAACTCAATAAAAAATTCAGAAAACGAAAAAATAGAACTTCCAGTAGGTATTTTTTCAGGGATAGAGTTATTATCAAACATAGGACCAAACTTTGAAATATCATTAAAGGAAACAGGAAATACTGTAGCAGATTATGAAACAAGTTTTGAAAGTCAAGGCATAAACCAAGTAAACCTAAAAATATGGTTAGTAACCAAAACAGAGGTACTGATAGCAAACCCATTTTATTCAGAAAAAACTACTGTAAAAAGAAAAATTATGCTTATAAACACAATATTCAACGGAACAGTCCCTCAAACTTATCTAAATATGAGCAAAAACAACCAAACTACAAATTAGAAGTTGTAGGGCTGAAAGACCGTAGGGCTTTGCCCCACCACCCCACCAACTTTCTTTCGTGAAAGTTGGACAAAGAACT
>CABVAP010000182.1 GCA_902496345.1 uncultured Eubacteriales bacterium | reverse complement strand
CTTTCGTGAAAGTTGGACAAAGAACTCTGTCGGAAACTACGTTTCCTGATGCGTCCTCCTCTTATGTAAGCAAAAATAAATTCTTTGTAAAATCCTAAATTATATAGAAATTGAAACCTTTTTCTATCACAAAAAGGTTTCAAAAAATAAGCTTTTGCAAAAGCTTTAAACTAGCCACCTTTAGTCGACAACAAGACAGGAAACGTAGTTTCCGGCAAATACGTGGCACCGTTTATGAGCTTGCACAAGTAAAATCGGTTTAAAACAAAAACGGTTCAATTTTGTTTTAAATTGATTTTACTCAAGCGAATGTGCCGTTGTCGATTTTGATGAGGCTTGTGGGGTGGTGGGGCAAAGCCCCACGGTCTTAATCGACAAACCCCTATTTAGCAGATAAAAGGCATAGCTTAAAGCATTAAGACATATATTTAAAAAGGGCATATCCCATAGAGTCATAATGTAAGAGTTTATAAATTTGGAGGTGCTAAAATGGAAAATTTAAAGCAGGAAATTTTTTCTGGTTTTGAGATAGTTCCAAAAACGATTGTTAAGTCAAAACATCGCTATATATGCCGTACATCTGATGGTGTTAAGGTAATTCAAAAAACTACTGCAAAAGATAATGATATATTGGTCGGCGAAATAATTAAAAATGGTTTACAGGAAAATGACTATCCCGTTTATGATAAGTTTTATATATCTACACAGGGAACTCCCTTCTTCTTGTTTGATAATGAAAAGTATGTTATGACAGATTATCTTGAAACTTTAGACTCAGATTTTTCAAATGGCAGAGATGTCATTGATGTAATAAAATCAACTGCTTTATTTCATAGATTGTCGAAAAATATAGATGTAGAGATAAATAAAAATATAGACGTTTTGAATATTTATAAAAAACAACTTGCAAATTTTAAAAATATCAAAAAATGTATTTCATCAAAAAGTAGCTTTTCGGAGTTTGATATTATCTTTATAAAAAACTATGATTACTTCTACAAAAAAGCTACAAATGCACTAGATACCCTTAGAGAACTGTTTGAAAATGACTCTTTTAAAAAATATTCTCAAATCCTTTGTCATAACAACATTAAGGAGGAAACAGCTGTAAAATATCGCAATAAAACGTCACTCATTTCTTTTGAAAATGCCTCGAAAGGTTTGTTTATATCTGATTTTTCCGATATAATAAACAGGTACATAAGAAAACACAATCCACCGGTTATAAATTTTAATGTTATTTTAGAAACTTACTTCAAAATAAATCCTCTATCCGATAATGGAATAAAAATTTTGCAAGCTATACTAAAATTTCCTGCAAAATATATTAAAATATGTTGCGATTTTCACTCAAAGGGTATGCCTTTTGTTCCAAATTCTGTTGTAAATCATCTAAAATGTATAATTTCACAGAAAAATATCTTTGAAAATTATGCAAAATATCTTTGATTATTAAAGACATTTTAATTCAAAAAAATTATTTTTAATATTTTTTATATTAAACACTTGTATTTTGACCTTTTTTTTGATAGTATTATATTAAGGTTTTTTTGATTATCGACAAAATGCTTGCTTGTGTTTTAAATTTTTCTTTTTAAGCTTTTTGTGTTTGCAAAAAAATGACCGTAAAATTATTTATTATACTACAACTTTAAATAATTTTTTTGTTTTGTTATTCTTAGTTGTACTGAAACATCTATGGAGTTTGGATTAGGATTAACTAATTCTATCTCTATGGTATCAAGCATTTTTAAAAAACTGATTAATTTGCTTGTCAGAAAAACTAAAATGTAATATAATAATGAATAACGTTTATTTTGTTTCTGATAGAACTTATACGAAATTCGAAATATCGTTGTTTGTTAAAGAAACCTTAATTTTCACTCGGTTTCTTTAAATTTATCAAGGAGGTTTAAAATGAGTAATTCAACACTTAACAAAATGGTACTTCCTCAGCAAGTTGAGAATATCCTCAAAGACGCTAACGTGGAAGTTATTATCCCAGAAACAAAGCAGGAACTTTTTGAACTTGCTTTAGGCGGAAAAGAAAACAATAAATGGGACGTTAACTATGAAATTGACGGCAAAACTGTTCGTGAAGCTTTTGTCGTAAGATGTAAAAACGGTATCGTTGCAAACTTTGACGACCTTTCTATGCGTCGCCGTGACCCTAACAGTATGGTTATCGCTGACGACCTTCCAACTGACAAACCAACATACGAAGAACGTTTTGGCGTTACTTTTGACGCAACAAGACAGGAAACTTTTGAATGGCTTAAAGAACAAGGTAGACTTATCGTTCTTCCTTTCTATTCAGGAAACGAAGATGTTGACTTAGGATACCCATCTCTTGCTATTATTCCAGCAAACGCTGCTTTCTTTGCTGCTGCATTGGCTGACCTTCAAGGTTTTGTTCCAGCAAGCAAAGTTCCTAACAGATTTAAACCAAAGGCTGTAATTTATGTTGCACCACCTTTCAGACACACTAAATATGACGGAAAACAAGTTGTTGTTCATAAAAGAGGTTTCGACCTTCACGAAGTATTCTCTTACAACCTTTATCCAGGACCAAGTGCTAAAAAAGGTGTATACAGTATTCTTCTTGACATCGGTGAACAAGAAAAATGGGTTACTCTTCACGCATCAACTGTAAAAATTGTAACTCCTTATGAGCTTACTCTTACAATTATGCACGAAGGTGCATCAGGTGGTGGAAAGAGCGAAATGACAGAACAGTTCCACAGACAGCCAGACGGAAGACTTCTTCTTGGTAAAAACATTATCACAAACGAAGAAACTCTCGTAAACATTACTGATTCATCAGAGCTTTATCCTGTAACAGATGATATGGCACTTGCACACCCATCTTTACAAAACGGAAGCAACAAACTTGTTGTTGCTGATGCTGAATATGGTTGGTTCTTACGTGTTGACCACATCACAGAATATGGTACAGACCCTGAAATCGAAAAAGCTTGCTTAAATCCACAAGAACCTCTTGTATTCCTCAATATGGACGCAGTTCCTGATTCAACTTGTCTTATCTGGGAACACATCGAAGATGCTCCTGGAAAACCTTGCCCTAACCCTCGTATTATTATCCCTAGAAAACTTAAGAAAAACATTGTCGAGGGTGCTGTGGAGGTTGACATCCGTTCATTCGGAGTTAGAACTCCTCCTACAACAAAAGAAAACCCAAGCTATGGTATAATTGGTATGTTCCACGTACTTCCACCAGCACTTGCTTGGATTTGGAGACTTGTTGCTCCTCGTGGATTTGCAAACCCAAGTATTATTGACAATACAGCAGGTATGAAGAGTGAAGGCGTTGGTTCTTACTGGCCATTCGCAACTGGTAAAAAAGTTGACCAGGCAAATCTTCTTCTTAAACAAATTAGAAATACTCTTTCAACTCGTTATATCCTTATACCTAACCAGTACATCGGTGCTTACAAAGTAGGTTTTGCTGGTCAATGGGCAACTCGTGAATACCTTTCACGCCGTGGTGGTGTTAAATTTAGACCAGAAGCTTTAAAAGATTCTCGTTGTCCAATCCTTGGTTACACTCTTGATTCTATCAAGATTGACGGAAATGTTATTCCAAAAGGATTATTACAGGTTAACTGCCAGCCAGAAGTTGGTGACGAAGCTTATGATAAAGGTGCTAAAATCCTTACAGACTTCTTCAAAGAACAGCTTGCACAGTTTAACACTGACAGCTTAGACCCTCTTGGAAAACAAATTATCGAGGCTTGTATGAGCGATGCGTCTGTTGAAGATTACTACAACTTTATCCCTAAACTTTAATATTTAGTATTTGGTATTTAATGTTTAGCTTTACAGGTAAAATATAGATATTTGATTCATTGCGTTGTTATTTGACGCAATGATACTAGATTTATTTTGTCTTTCTCCTTTTACCCTTATACAGATATGTCAAAGAGCGTGTTACTGTTTTTTAGTGACACGCTTTTTTGGCAAATTGGGGTTTGTAAAGACCGTGGGGCTTTGCCCCACCACCCCACAAGCCTTTGAAAAGGCTTGACCTAAACTTTTGTCGGAAACTACGTTTCCTGTCTTGTTGTCGACTAAAGGTGGCTAATCTAAAATTTCTACAAAAGCTTTATTTTTGCTAAAACAAAGCCATAAACGATTGCAAATAAAAATTAAATTTGCCTACAAACTGCCAAATGTCGGG
>CABVAP010000181.1 GCA_902496345.1 uncultured Eubacteriales bacterium | reverse complement strand
AGAACGCATCAGGAAACGATAGTTTCCGGCAAAAGTTTAGGTCAAGCCTTTTCAAAGGCTTGTGGGTGTGGGCAAAGCCCACGGTTTTAATAGGGTGGTGGGGCAAAGCCCTACGGTCTTCACAATTATTGATTTGTTAAGTTTTACTAAATGTTTTTTTGTGAGATATTTTACTGAAATGTTTGACAAAAAAATATTTTATGATTTAAACTTTATAAATGTTTTAAAGGTTTAAATTTGAGGAGGCTTGCTTTATGGTTGTGGGAACTTGCGTTCTTTACTTGACGGCTGAATGGGTGTTCTCTCTTAAAGATAAAAGAATGGTTGTTAAAAGTATAATTGAAAGGGCAAAACATAAGTTTAATATCTCTATCGCTGAAGTTGATAGGCAAGATATTCATAAAAATATCGTTATTGGCTTTGCTTGTGTTACTAATGAGGTTTCACACGCTAATAGTATTATTCAAAATGTTATAAATTTTGTCGAAAATAATACTGACGCTGTCCTTGATGATGTTCAAATAGAAATTCTATAAAAAATGTAAAAATTTTTGAATAAAATTAAAGAAAAGTCTAGACTTTACACAAAAATTATGATACAATAATAAAATGTATAATTTGTTTACTATTCTAAGGAGGATTTTTTTTAAATGAGTACAGTAGAAAATATTGATGTAAATAAGATTAAAATTACTTTTTCAGTTTCAGCTGAAAGATTTGAAGAAGGTATGAAATATTCTTATAATAAAAACAAAAACCGTATAAACGTTCAGGGCTTTAGAAAAGGTAAAGCTCCTAGAAAACTTATTGAAGCTCAGTACGGTAAAGCTATTTTTTATGATGATGCTTTTAACTTCGTTCTTCCTGAAGCTTACGAAACTGCTGTTAAAGAAAATAACCTTGATGTTGTTTCTAGACCTGAAATTGATGTTCAGGACATCTCTGATACTGACGGCGTAACTTTTACTGCTGAAGTTTTTGTTAAACCAGAAGTTAAAATTGACGATTACAAAGGTTTAGAATATACTAAAGTTGACGTTAAAGTTGAAGATAGCGAAGTTGATGAACAACTTAACGCTGCTAGAGAAAAAAATGCTAGAGTTATGAGCGTTACTGACAGAGCTATCCAAAACGGTGACATCGCTGTTATCGATTTTGAAGGTTTTGTTGATGGTGTTGCTTTTGAAGGTGGAAAAGGTAAAGACTATGATTTAGAAATCGGTTCTCACTCTTTCATTGATAATTTTGAAGACCAATTAGTTGGTAAAAATGTTGGTGATGACGTTGATGTAAACGTTACTTTCCCAGAAGACTATCATCAGAAAGACCTTTCTGGTAAACCTGCTTTATTCAAAGTTGAAATCAAAGACATCAAAGTTAAAGAACTTCCTGAGCTTAATGACGAGTTCGCTCAAGATGTTTCTGAATTTGATACTCTTGATGAATATAAAAAAGATATTGTGGCTAAACTCTTAGTACAGAAACAAAAAGACGCTGACAACAAAAAACAAGAAGAACTTCTTGACGCTTTAGTTAAAAAAGCTGAAATGAACGTTCCTCAAGTTATGATTGAAAACGAAATTGACAACAAAATCAGAGAATTTGAATCTGGTATCTCTAGACAAGGATTATCTCTTGATATGTACTTACAATATATGGGTCAGAGCATTGAAAATATGCGTGAAGCATACAGAATTGTTTCTGAACAACAAGTTAAGAGCAGACTCGTTCTTGAAGCAGTTGCTGCTAAAGAAAACTTTGAAGTTTCTGAAGACGAAATTAACGAAGAATTAGAAAGAGTTGCTAAAGCATACGGTATGGAAGCTGACAAACTTAAGAGTGTTGTTAAAGATGCTGACAAAGAAAATCTTGTTAAAGACCTTCAGGTTCAGAAAGCTCTTAAACTTATCGTTGACTCTGCTGTTGAAGCTCAGGCTTAATTATAATATTTGTACTCTATAATCTCCCTCGCTTTAGCCCTTAAAGCGGGGGGATTGCGTATTTATGTGAATTTCAGAAAAAATTCATTTTTTCTACATTATTTGAGTGAGTTTTTTCTGTTTTATATAAATCCTATTTTATCTTTATTGTAATGGCTATATTTATCTATTTTTTTAAGGAGGCTTTTTTATGAGTTTAGTACCTATGGTTGTAGACCAAACAAACAGAGGTGAACGTTCTTACGACATTTACTCAAGACTTTTAAAAGACAGAATTATTTTTTTAGGCGAAGAAGTTACTGACGTTTCTGCTAATCTTGTTGTTGCTCAGCTTTTATTCCTTGCTGCTGAGGACCCTGAAAAAGATATTAGTCTTTATATAAACAGCCCTGGTGGCTCTGTTTCTGCTGGTTTTGCTATTTATGACACAATGCAGTACATCAAACCTGATGTTTCTACTATTTGTATCGGTCTTGCAGCTAGTATGGGTGCATTCCTTTTATCTGGCGGTGCTAAAGGCAAAAGATTTGCCTTACCTAATTCTGAAATTATGATTCATCAGCCTTTAGGTGGTGCTAGAGGTCAAGCTACTGATATTCAAATTCAAGCAGAACAAATTCTTAAATGCAAGGATAAAATTAATCATATACTTTCAGAAAATACTGGAAAACCTTTAGACGTTATTAAAAATGACACTGAAAGAGATAACTATATGACTGCTGACGAAGCTAAAGAATATGGCTTGATTGACGCAGTTATTACTAAACCTCAATAATAAGGAGTTGGGATTGTGGCATCTAAAATGGAAGGAAAAGGCGGTGTTAGATGTTCTTTCTGTGGTAAAACAGAAGAACAGGTTAAAAAAATTATCGCTGGTAGAAATGTTTTTATTTGTAACGAATGTGTTGACTTATGCTCTGACATTCTTGAAGAGGAATTTGCTAATGACTATGAATTTGATGATTTAGGAATTAATCTTCCTAAACCTCAAGAGTTAAAGGCTGCTTTGGACGAATATGTTATCGGGCAAGATGACGCTAAAAAAGCTTTATCTGTTGCAGTATACAACCATTACAAAAGAATTGCTATGGAAAAAACTACTGATGATGTTGAACTTCAAAAAAGCAATATTCTTATGATTGGACCTACTGGAGTTGGTAAAACTTTACTTGCTCAAACTTTGGCTAAACTTATTAATGTACCTTTTGCTATCGCTGACGCAACAAGTCTTACAGAGGCTGGTTATGTTGGTGAAGATGTTGAAAACATTCTTCTTAAAATAATTCAAGCAGCTGGTTTTAACATTGAAAAGGCTCAAAAAGGTATAATTTATATAGATGAAATTGATAAAATTGCTAGAAAATCTGAAAATCCATCTATTACTAGAGATGTAAGTGGTGAAGGTGTTCAACAGGCACTCCTTAAAATACTTGAGGGTACTGTTGCGTCTGTTCCACCTCAAGGTGGAAGAAAACACCCACATCAAGAGTTTATTCAGATTGACACTACAAATATTTTATTTATTTGTGGTGGTGCTTTTAGTGGTCTTGAGAGCATTATCGAAAGACGTATTTCTAACAAAGTTATTGGTTTTGGTGCTGACGTTAAAACAAAACACGAGCTTCAAAGTGGCGAATTATTTAAACAAATAGTTCCACAAGACCTCCACAAGTTTGGGCTTATTCCTGAACTTATTGGTCGTATGCCTGTTGTTGTGTCTTTATCTAACCTTGATGAAGATGCATTAGTTTCTATTTTAACTGAACCTAAAAATGCTCTTACAAAGCAATACACTTATTTATTTGAGCTTGACGGTGTTAAGCTTGAATTTGAAGCAGACGCCCTTAGAGCTATTGCTGAAAAAGCTGTTGAACAGGAAACAGGGGCTAGGGGACTTCGTGCGATTGTCGAAAGTTTTATGACAGACATTATGTATGAGATTCCGTCTGACGAGAGCATTGAAAAGTGTATTATCACAAGAGATGTTGTTCAGAAAAAGGCTGAACCACAGTTTGTTTTTAACAAAGACGGCAAACCAGAAGTTAAAAAGAAAAGAAGAACTAAAGCTAAAAAAACTGAAGACAGCGAAAACGCTGGCTGATTTTGAGTGTGTTATAAAAATGCAAAAAATGACCACCCTGTTAGGGGTGGTTGTTTTTTTGTAGATTTTTATGGGGTTAGACAAATTAGAAGTTGTCGATGTAAAGACCGTGGGGCTTTGCCCCATAAGCACTAACTTATAAATAATAACTGATTTTTAGCACAT
>CABVAP010000180.1 GCA_902496345.1 uncultured Eubacteriales bacterium | reverse complement strand
AATAGATTTCCAATGTAATTGGATTATAAACCAAAGACTTAAACCACCACAAAACTAGTTTTTTTAAATCTTTTTACCAAAAAGATTCAGCCCTACAACTTCTAATTTGTTAGTTGCTGTGTTTTCGCCTGTCTAGATTGTTTTCTCTGTAAAATTTGTCTTTGTCTTCGTACATAAGCTTGTCAACTTTTTTCAATGTTTTTTCAAGGCTTTGACAGTCTTCAACCCACAAAACTCCAAATGAAATGCTAATATCTTTTTTCTCTACAATTTCTTTTAATTCAGCAATTTTTGAGTCAAAATCTTTCTTTGAAATTCCCACTGTTAAAATTACAAATTCATCGCCACCAATGCGATATGAATCTTTAGGAAATACATTAAAAATTTCTCGTGCAGCTTTCTTTATAAAATTGTCACCAGCTTCGTGGCCATAGTTGTCATTTATCGATTTAAGTCCGTTTAAATCTAAATATGCTATGCCGACATCTTTTAGTTCTATATCAGTGTATGATTCAACCACCTTTATATATTTGTTTCGGTTATAAAGCTTTGTTAAAATATCGTTGTAGCTTAGATATTTTAAGTGTTCTTGTCTGAGTTTATCTATAAGACTGTTTGTAACAAAAAATTGAATAGATGTTAATAATGAAAAATCGTTATGGCTCTTTTTAGGGTTATCTACACCTAAAAAGCCTATTATTTTATCATCTCTAATGAGTGGTACAGCAATTAAATTTGTTATGTTTTGAGCAACTAGGACTTCGCACGCATCTGGATATTGCTCTTTTGTTTCTGTTTCAACGTCTGAAATATAAAAAATTCCTGTTTCTTTAAATCTTTTAAGCCAATAATCTATAATATCCAAAGGGACATCTTTTAAATTATCTATCTCTTTTATTACACCGTTTGCTGTATATTCATAAGTGTTGTGTGTTAGGTTGTTTTCATAATCTATCTCAAAGATGTATGTACGGTCGCCTTTGAAAAATTTGTTTATTATCGTAAGTAAATTATTTATAGATATATCTATATCTTTATTTGATGATAATTCTGCTACACACTCGATAAGTGTTGTTGAAATTTCAAGCTGTTTTGATATTTCTGTTTTCGTCTTTACTAATTGGTTCATTGTGTACAAATTCCAAAGGAAATAGGTAAGCAACAAAAGTAATTCGACAATACCTATTATAATCATCATTTGTTTTAAATTTATTAAACTTGAAAATGCTATATCTTCTTTAACAACTACAAGAAGTTCAAAACTATAATTATCAATAGGAGTGTAGTACATATAAGAAACTTTGCTATTACTATCAGAAACAAAAGCTACAGTATTTGTTTTTCCGTCGATAATTTCGTTTACGGCATCGACATTTTCATAACCTTTTAATTGCTTTCTTTCGCCTAAATCCAGAATATTAGATAATTTGTTATGCCAATTATCCATTACAAAATTACCATCTCTTCTATCAACAATAAATACGTTAGCATTTCCGTCATAGATAGAAGTTTTAATAATGTCGTTGAGTTGCAAGCAATCAATTACGCCCACAATCATAGCTATAGTTTTATTATGCTCTTTAACAGGAGCAAAGTAGTACAAAACTTCTCGACCTGTTTTAAAGTCTTTTGTACGGGTTGATATGTGTTCGCCTTTGGCTACAACATTGTCAAATGAAATATTATTTGAAATTTTTTTTGTTTCTCCAGACTGTAAAAAAAGAGTATTGTCTGGGTAGAGGACATCTATTCTTGAAAAAATAGTCATATCTTTAAAATCATTGATGTGGCCTCTTATTGAATCATACGAATTAACTTTCTTTTCTTGAATCATTGCACCAGCTGCAAGCCTTAAAATATTGATATTATCTTTAATACGCAATCTTAGCTCATTATTTACAGAGTTAGCTGAATCTTCTAATAAATTCCAACACTTTATTTCTTCATAAGAAACAATGTTTTTATAAGCTAACATAGATGTTATAAGAGTTATTACAATAATCACTGATATGGGTAACATTTTTTTTGCTTTATCTCTCATATATGTAACGATTTCCTTTCTATGTCATAGACTATATGTGAATATGTAACAAAAAATAAAAGTGATACTATGCAATATTGCTAAATGGAATATTTTAAATAAAAAATATATACTAAAAATTGATATACACGTTGATTTTAACACAGTTTTTTGATGTTGTCAAATAACGATGAATATTAATATGGCTATAAAAAAATTGTCGAAAAAAGTAGATTGTTTAAATATATTTCCTTGTATTTTGTTAAAAAATATAGTAAAATCATAGTATATAGAAATTGTAATGGGAGTTTGTCTATGGAAAATTTTATTCAATTTTTTGAAAATTTGGGAATTTATATTATACCGACCATTTTAGTGTTATTTTTTATAGTGGCAATTATAGCTATTTTCTGTTTTAAGAAAAATACAAAAACAGAAAATAAAGATGTACTTAGTTTAGGTGGATTTGAAAAACAGCTTATTGAAAATAGCGAAACAGCATTTCTTGTAATGAGGAAATATGACTATATGCCTGTTTATGTTAGCCCTAACTTTAAAGAGGTCGTTGGGCTTGACTTTCAAGACATTGTTGAAGATTTTGAAATTATATCTACTATTTTTGATGAAGATACACTATTTGAGGTTAAAGATGAATATTTAAAACAAGACAAAAAAGGTTTTTTTAAGAAGGAATTTAAAAACAAAATTACCGAAAAGTGGCTTCGACTTAAAGCTGTGCCTCAAGCGATAGACGGCTATGACATAATTTCTTTCTTAGATATTTCAGATTTCGTTGAAGAAGTTATTGACATAAAAGACAAACTTATAAAAGCTGAAATAACAAGTCGCTCTAAAACAGAGTTTCTTTCAAAAATGAGCCACGATATTCGTACACCGATGAACGGTATACTGGGTATGCTGACGCTTATGAAAATCAATTTGAAAGATGACAATAATATTTTACAGTACATAGAAAAAGCCGAAAGCTTATCTCACTTTTTGCTTAATCTTATAAATGACATTTTGGATATTTCCAGAATTGAAGCTAACAAAATTGTTCTTGCTAAAGAACCTTTTAATCTATGTGATTTTTCTGAAAAGTTCAATGTTATGTTTCGTAAAACAATAGAAGAAAAGGGAATTAAGTTCAATATTGAATTAGACAACATAACTAATCCTTGTGTTATCGGTGACGAGTTTCGTATTTCTCAAGTCCTTATAAACTTTATCTCTAATTCGATAAAATTTACTGAAAAAGGAGAAATAAGTTTGAAAATTGGTCAGGTTGGTCTTTTTGACGGAGTTGGAAGTTACTTATTCAACGTTAAGGATACGGGAAAGGGTATGGACCCTAACTTTATAAAAGACATTTTCAAACCATTCGAGCAGGAAGATGCTAAAATAGCTAGAAAATATGGTGGGTCTGGTCTTGGTATGGCTATAGCTGACCAAATGGTTCACCTTATGAATGGCGAAATTGTTGTCGACAGTATGTTAAATAGTGGAACCGAATTTACTGTATACCTAGATTTACCTATTGTTGAAGAAAGCAAAGACACAAACACGACTGACGATGAAAAGGTTGATGAACAGGATTTACAATTTGAATGGAAAGGTGTTAAAATTCTCTTGGCAGAAGATAATTCTATTAATGCTGAAATATTCGTTGAAATGCTGGAAACGGAAGAAGCTATTGTTGATGTTGCTGTTGATGGCGAAGATGTTATTCAAAAATTTGCTAGTCAAGGCAAAGACTACTATGATGTTATTCTTATGGATATTCAAATGCCAGTTCGAAACGGCTGGGACGCTGCTAAAATTATCAGAGAAATGAAAGAAATTAATGGTGATACTATACCGATATTTGCTCTTTCTGCTGACGCATTTATCGAAGATAGACGAAAATCTTTAGAGGTTGGTATGAATGGGCATATTGCAAAGCCTATTGATTTTGGGAAACTTAAAGAAACTGTTGGTGAAGCTTTAAGGAGTAGATGATTATGAATTTAAAAACGAACAAGAAAATTTTAATTATAATTGCAATTGCAGTTGTTGTTGGTGCGACGACTACTTTTGCGATAGTAAAGAGCATAAACAAATTTGACCCAACGGCTTTTGGTGACAATGTATCTGTACAGAAGAATGAAGCAATTTTCTCTGATGATAATTTAGACGGAGATTCAGAAAACTTAAATGAAAATGAAGACTCTGTAAATGATGAACAACACGTCAATCTAATTTTGAAATATTATTGTAATAAAAATTAAAGCTATAATATGT
>CABVAP010000179.1 GCA_902496345.1 uncultured Eubacteriales bacterium | reverse complement strand
GATATTAATATTTTTAATTTTGTTTATTTATAGTTGTTTATTTCATAAATATTTTAAAATTAGATTGACGTAATATCCAACTCTTTCTAGCTTGATAAATTTGAAAAATATTAAACTAATAATTTTAGTCCAAACAAAACTATAAACTTTTTGCAAACTAAAAAACAGCTATTAAAAAATCTTTCAAACCTTTAAAATAGCTGTTTTACTCATATTTTATAAATCTATTTTGTTTTCTTTAAAAATCATTATCATTTCATTTGTAAGGCTTACACCGTCATATTCCACAGGAATTTCATCCCTCTCAAACCATTCGGCAGTAGAGAGTTCTGTTTTATCAAGTGTTATATCTTCACTACCGTCAAGCTCAGCGAAAAAACCAAATAACAAAGTATCAGAAAAAGACCAAGGCTGGCTTTTGTAATATCTAATATTTTTAACTTTCAACCCAACCTCTTCCATTACTTCTCTTTTTATTGTTTCTTCAATAGTTTCGCCTATTTCTGCAAAACCGGCAAGAAGAGCATATTTTTTGTATTCTCTATCAGCATATTTTGATAGGAGCAATTTATCTTTGTGGTAAACCCCAACTATCACAGCAGGCGAAATTTTAGGATATTCAGCAATTTTACAAGTTGGGCAAAACATCATTCTTTCTTTTTCCGAATGTTCAAGTTTCCCACCACAACGACCACAATGCTGTCTGTTTTTATACCAAGTAAATAATTGTAAACCGGTGACAGCACAGAAAGCCAAATGTTTAGGCTTTGCCTGTCGTAATTTTTCGACATAAATAAATTCATATTTATCATAAATTGAATCATCAAAATATTTTAAAATGTAAAAGTTATCGTTGTTCACCGAAAAAAGATATATGTAATCTGATTGATATTTTTTGTCAAAGTCAGATATTTTTGGAAGTGATATTGTATCATTTTCTTTTTTCATTAAAATACTTCTGTTTTCGCATATTATAACATAACTGTCATCTGTCGGTGGAACGGGTCTATATTCGTTTGCAAAGTTCATAGGATATATATCCTGAATCATTTTTATACCTCCTAAATCATATACTGATTGTGCAAAACTTGATTTTTGTACCTATATAGCTTATAATTATAACATACAATAAAAATTTTGTAAAATATTGATATGGAGGTTTTTAGAATGAAAGTATTATTATTAAATGGTAGTCCACATAAAGAGGGCTGTACTTATACTGCACTTTGTGAAGTTGAAAAAACTTTAAAAGAAAACGGCATTGAAACAGAAATTTTTCAGATAGGAACAGAGGTTATCGCCGGTTGTATTGCCTGTGGAGCCTGTTCAAAAACTGGTAAATGCTTTAGAAAAGATAGCGTAAATGATTTCATTGAAAAAGCAAAAGAAGCTGACGGTTTTGTTTTTGGCTCACCTGTTTATTATGCAGGGACAGCTGGTCAAATTTCATCTTTTTTAGACAGAGCGTTTTATGGTAGAACATCAATTTTTGAAGGTAAACCAGGGGCAGCCGTTGTAAGTTGTCGTAGAGGTGGTGCAACAGCTGCATTCGACCAGCTCAACAAATATTTCACTATTTCTAAAATGCCAGTTATTTCTTCTAGCTATTGGAATCAGGTTCACGGAAATACTCCAGACGAGGTAAAACAAGACCTCGAAGGTTTACAGACTATGAGAACACTTGGCAAATATATGGCTTGGATTTTAAAATGTATCGAAGCTGGTAAAAAAGCAGGCATCGAAAAACCTGAAAATGAACCTAGCATAAAAACTAATTTTATAAGATAAGCCTATAAAACATAAAATACTAAAAGACCTTGGGTGTTTGCATAAAGGAAAATTCAAATTTCACTGATTTTTTTGCATAATGCCCAAGGTCATAAAACTAAATAAAATAAAAGGGGATTTTTATGAAGTATAAATTTTTATTGGTGATTGCTTCAATGATTTTCGTTTTTTCAAGCGTTGGCTGTGGTAATGTTTCCGAAGAAACAGAAATGACTACAGAGGAAACCACATTTTACACTCCAACATCTGAATATGAGGCTTTTTCACCTGAAAATGTCGTTGATAGCTTTTTAAAATGCTATAAAGCTGGCGAATTTGATGCTATGAAAAATTACTTATTAGACAAAAATAGCTATTTTGATACTATTTCTCAAAATCTTGCAATTATGGTCAACGATATGGTTGAAAATTTTGAATATGAAATCAAAGATTGTAAAATCGAATCAGATAGTTCTGCTTATGTTACTGTTGATATGAAAAATATTAAGGTTTCAGAAATTGCTATGGACACTTTATCCGACTATAATGGCTCACAGGTAGCAAGAAATTCAGAGGCTACCAACGAGGAAATTTCAAACGAATTACTTAGGATACTCAATGAAAAAGTTGAACTTTATAAAAAAGATGGAAAAATAAATAAAACGGTAACTATCAATCTTTATAGACAAGATGGCGAAGATTGGAAAATTGTAAATGACGCAGATATGTTTGACGGAATGACAGGCAACTGTATGTCGTTTATATCAAGGAATTTACAAAACTTTGTTGTTGAAAATGGACAAGTTGATGTTACCGAAAACTAAGGACAATTTTTTTATTTTTTAATGCTAACTTTTTTTATTTTTAGGCCGATATATATGCTATAAAGGAAAGTTAAATTAAGGAAATACCGCATAATTCGATAAAACAGGTTTGCGATGATATTTTTCAGTGCAAAGAAAAAGCTCGCAATCATAGTCGGAGCCTATGATAAGAGGTTTTGACGCAGCAATTAAAAATATCAGCCAAAGCTGTAAAATCATAATTGTGCGGTGTTTCCTTAACTTTCTTAGTGTATATATTGGCTTTTTATATTTTTATTTGTTTTGATAAGAGAGGTTGATATTTATGATTATTGGTTCTTACAACGTTGCTATGGGTTCTTCAAGAAAAAGCAACTCCATATATTCAAAAGAAGTTGAGGAAACACGAAAACTTAAAGGCTCCAATTACACGACAAAAACTTATTCTAAAGATGTTGTTTCTATTTCTCAAGAAGCCCAGGAATTTCTTGCTAAAAGTAGAGTTAAAAACGGAAAATATTCAGAGGATAATGACAACGAATTAACTCAAAGTTCCGGTCGTGATAATGACAATGACAGTGAAAACGGCATTTCAAACGAAAGTAATAATATTTCAGAGTCATCTACTCCAGCACAGAATTTAGGAGTTTTAACAACTGCAAACACAAATTCATCATCATTTCCAAAAATTCTTGATGCGAAATCTGCAAAGCTCAAGGCTGTACTTATGATACTTGAGTCACTTTCTAAAAACAACAAAGTTTTCAAAGATTTAAACAAACAGTTTTCTAAACAATTTTCAGATTTTTCAGCAATGTCTGAGAGTTTAAAAGGGCTTAAAATGCAATTTTCTAGCAATTTACAGGTACAGCAAAGCGACTCCGGCTCTAGTCAGGGTAATACTCTTATTTGGCAGGTTGAAAGAAAAGAGTCTGCATTTGTCAAAGAAGAGGAAGTCACAAACTTTTCTTCTACAGGTCTAGTAAAAACAGCTGACGGCAGAAATATATCTTTCAATGTTAATGTTGAAATGTCAAGAAGTTTTGAGCAATACATAACAAGTAAATCGTCAGAAGAAGTCATTTTACAAGACCCTATTGTTATAAATCTTGACAATGCCCCTGCAAATATAAGTGATATGACATTTAGATTTGATATTGATGCTGACGGCAACGAAGAAGAAATTTCCAGTTTAGGAAAAGGTAGTGGATTTCTTGCTTCGGACAAAAACAATGACGGAATTATAAATGACGGAAGCGAACTTTTTGGTGCGACAACAGGAAACGGATTTGACGAGCTTGCCCAATATGACGAAGACGGAAACGGTTGGATTGACGAGGCAGATTCCATATACTCTAAACTTAAAGTTTGGACAAAAGACGAAGACGGAAAAGATGTTTTACTTTCACTTAAAGAAGCAAATGTCGGTGCCATTTACCTTAAAAATGTTTCTACCGAATTTAGCGTAAACGACAGTGAAACAAACGAGCAAAAGGCACAAGTCAGAAAAACAGGTATGTATTTAAAAGAAACTGGCGAAGCCGGAACTCTCCAACAAATAGACTTTGCCGTTAAAAAATAATTTCAAATATTTTTTCAACAAATTAGAATTTGTAGGGGTAAACATTTTTGGTAAAAAGATTTAAAAAAACTAGTTTTGTGGTGGTTTAAGTCTTTGGTTTATAATCCGATTACATCGGAAATCTATTTATTTGCCTACGGCGTGGTACTTTTTGATTGCAAAAAGTA
>CABVAP010000178.1 GCA_902496345.1 uncultured Eubacteriales bacterium | reverse complement strand
GAGCATTTTTGGAAGTTTGAAACCTTTTTGCGATAGAAAAAGGTTTCAAAAAATTTGAACTTTTCAAAAACTTTATTTTAAACCAACCATTTAAACACTTTAGTTTCGCAAAATTGCTAACTTGTGGAGTTGTATAGCAAAGCCCCACGGTCTTTATCTTTCCCCTACCCATAAAAAAAGGCTGTCATTTTGACAGCCTCATTTTATTTACCCTGTTTAGCAAGCTTCATAGCCTCTTTCCAGGTATCTCTCATATTTCTGATTAACCCCATAGCCTCATCTAAAAGCTCAGGACTTTTTTTAATATTAGCTCTAACAAGACATCTGTAGATGTAGTCGTATAAAGCATTAAGTTGCTCTGAAATTTCATATTCCGGCTTGAGGGTAATTTGGAACTCACGAATAATGTTTTCAACTCTTTGAATAAGCTGATTAGCTTTCATATAATCTTTTTTTTCAAAAGCCGCCATAGCTTGGTTAGCAAATTTCAAAGCCCCTTCATAGAGCATAAGAGTAAGTTCTTCAGGTGTTGCAGTATTAATAGCATTTGATTTATATCTAGCATAAGGGTTATTAATCGCCATAACGACCTCCTCAAATTATGTAAAAATAAGATTTATTATCTTTTTGCGTCAAGTAACATTCCAGAAAGTTCTTGAAGTTTAGCATAGAAATCAAGGCTTTCTTCAGAAGGTATTTCTTTAATAACTTTACCGTCAGCGTCTTTTATGCTGATGATAACTTGTTTTGTTGCCTCGTGGATAGAGTAAGAGAATTGTTTGCTTGTTTCTTTAAGCTTTTCGTTTGCAATCTTGATTGCACGTTCCATATCCTCTACATAGTTACCTTTGAGGTTAGAATCTTTTTCTTTATCCTCAACAACTTTTTTATTGTCGTTTTTCTGACTTAAATCAGAAGAATTAGCTTTTAATTTTTCGTCAGAAACTTTAGAGTTTGCGTTGTTGACGTTAGATGTAGCATTTTTGTCATCTTCGTCAGTTTTTTTCACGTTTGTATAGTTGTTAGCATAACCGTTTGTGTAGTTGCTTTTGTAATTTCTATAATCATAGCTACTACTATAGTCAGTTGCGTAAGAACTACTTTGTGAACTACTGTCATTGTTTGAAATTTTTGAGATACTAAGACTATCAAAATCCATTTTAATAGACCCCCTTTTATAAACTTTTATACATTTACAGCTTAAGGAAACACCTCAAAGCGAATTTTTGAAATAATTTTAAAATAAAATCATAAATTCAAAAATTGCCTTGGGTATTTCCTTTAATATTAAAATCCTTTTACTATAATTTATCACAACTATTTCTGGCTGTCAAATCCACCATAGCTTTGCCCTTGGTAAAAATCACTATAGCCATAGTTTATCTTTTGCGAAACTTTCATATCACGAAGATTCTTTTTAATAAGGGCCATAAGCTGGTCCATAATAGTTCGATTTTTTTTGTCAAGTTCGATTATTTCTTTAATAATTTTGTCAGTTTCGCTTATAGTCTTTTCAACTTCCTTGTAAAAAAGACTATTTTTATCCTCTTGTGAAATATTTGTCGATTTTATTTTATTTTCAAAAACTCGACATCTTTGAAATAAAACTTCTCTTTTATCAAAGAAATTTTGAAATCTCTCGACATCTTCCTCAACAGGAGAAAACTTTCTTTCTTTGGTCATCTGTAAAATATCTGCAAGACAACTTTTTTTCTGGTTAAGAAGATTAATAAATTCTTTCTGCTCATTACTATTCATCTGAAATCACCCAAACCTATATTATCAATAACCTAACATTGATATAAGAGAATCAAGCTGAGAGTTTGCATTAGTGATAGAAGACTCCATATTAGAGAACATAGTATAGTAATTATTTTCTTTAGTTGTAAGTCTTTCTTTTTCCTTAGTAATTCTTTCATTAAACTCTTTGATTTGTTTGCTCAAAGTGTTTTCGTTAGCAGAAGAAGTACCCTCGATACCAGCCTTTTGTCTAAGAGAACCCTTTGTACCGATAGCAGAATCAACAAGTTCATTTAAAGTATCGGCTATACCTTTTCCAGATGTTCCGTTACCTGTAAAGATTGCTTCAATATCATCTGGATTTTCCTGAATAGCTTTTTTAAGGGCATCTTCGTCTATAATAAGCTTACCGTTATCAGTATAGTTAGAAGAAGTAGTTATACCGATTTTATAAAGAGCAGTTGAAGTACCGTCATTTTTATTGATAGATGAGTACATTGTAGACCTCATCTTTGAAAGAATACCAGAGATTGTAGAATCTTTATAAACAAGACCAGTTTTTGCTTTTTTCTCCCAAAGCTCAACTTCGTCATCGTCCATTTCCTTTTTCTGTTGCTCAGTTAAAGGTTCATAATATCCAGAGTCAGTTCTTGCTCTTGATTCAGAAATCTGAGAGTTAAGGTCAGCGATAAGAGTGTTGTAGTCTTCAACGAATTTAGAAATAGTATCATAAACAGCATCAACGTCCACTTCACTACCAACGGTAACAACTTCTGTTGTTTTGCTGTTTAAAGTAATTTCCATACCGTCAAGAGCGATAGTGTTAGAAGTACGAGTAGTTCTAATTCCGTCAATTTCAACAATTGCGTCCTGAGCTTTTAAAGAGTCAGCTCTTTCTGCTGTAGTATCAATTCTCATAGCAGTTAGGACAGGAATAGTATCATCTTGAGGGTCACTACTACCAAATGTAATAGTATTTACTTTACCACCCTCATTAGACTCGATTGTAAATCTCTGGCTTGTAGAGTTGTAAGTAACATTAACCCCTGCATCACTTGAATTGATATTTTGCATAAATGTACCAAGATTATCGTCCTTTGTGAAAGAAACAGTAGCACCGTTTATAGTTATAGAAACTTCATCACCTGAATCCCAGACACTACTGTCACTACCGAATATTTCTTCCATAGAAGTTGATTTAGAAGTTTTGTTAGTAGCAGAAGTAACCCCGAAATAATTTTTAAGGTCATTAGAAGTTTTTAAAGTTGAGTTAGCAACCCCTTCGAGATCGCTATCAGAAATTTTAACATTAGAACTAGCACTTGAAGATATAACAAGTTTCTCATCGTCATCAAGTTTAGCAGATAAAACAGAACTTAAAGTTGTAGTAGTTTCTTCTCCTGCGCCATCTAAAAGTTTAACATTAGATAAAGCAGTGTTAATTTTTTCAGCAAGTGTATCACCTTTTGTATTAGCGTCAACTGTAACAGTATAGTCCTTGCCGTCTACATTAACTTTAAAGCTACCTGTTGCATCTTTGTTTGCTTTGTCAGCAGAAGTTATGTAGCTGTCTTTACTTGTTGTACCAGAGCTAGCTAAAGAAACTTCGTGACCAAGGATAGATTTAAGTTCAAAGTTTCCACTATTATCGATAGAAGCAGTAACTTTGTTTTGACTGTCTTCAGAACCGAAAGCTGTTTCCAATTTATCATTTAAAATACTGCTAATTTTTTCAGCCTTTGTAAGAGAACCATTAGTTGCGTCTAAATCATCTTTAGTAAGGGTAATAGTTTTAGCTGTTCCATCAAGGGAAACTTTGATGCTGATTTCATCACCAGAGTTAAGTTTAGCAACCATACCATCTACATCAGCAGTACTTTTAATATTTTTAGCAATACCAGTTGAACCAACGTAAGTATCTTTTTGAGCAAGCTGTTCAACTTTAATTTTATAGCTTTGTTTAGAAGAAGATGAGTTTACAGAGATAGCTTTAGATTCATCACCTTTAGAATCAGTTACAGTAGCTTTAGATGTTGTAAAAGCAGTTGAATATCTAAGGTTTGTTTTAGAGCCAGCTGCAAACCATTTATTTTGGAAATCTTGAAATTTTGTACTGATTGACCTATATGCCTCTTGTTGCCAAGTTTTCCATTGAACTTGTCTTTGGTATCTGAAAAGTTTGGAACTTTCAGCATACATAAGTTTTTCAATCATAGAATCTGTGTCAATTCCTGAACCAGATAAACCTGTGATACGTGTAGTATTTGTATACATTATCCATTCCTCCTTATTAATATGTAAATCAAAAATAAAAATTGCACATTAAATGTTAAAGCAAAGTAATAACTCATTACAATCTTATTGTACTTATCAGAATATCGGTATGCAGACAAAAACTTCACAAAGTCAAACTTAATTTAAATTACAACAAACCAATATCTTTCTATATCAACTATATCGGCAATACCTCAAAAAATCTTAACATCAATTTAAAAGATTTTGATAAATTGGGGTTTGTCAAAACCTTTTTAAGACCGTGGGGCTTTGCCCCATAAGCACTAACTTATAAATAATAACTGATTTTTAGCACAT
>CABVAP010000177.1 GCA_902496345.1 uncultured Eubacteriales bacterium | reverse complement strand
TTTTCATTTCCAAACTCAATATAATTAAAATCAAAAATCGTCAATTTGTCAAGTATGTCATTGTAATATTTATCAACATCACCTTTTATGCCAAGTTCTGCAATAAAATTATTCGCAATAAATCTGCTAGTTATATGCAAAACTTTTGTATAAACTATGTCATTTAGATAAGTATACGCGTCTGAAGATTTAGACTTAATCACGCGAATACTTTTGTTAAGTTTAAGTTTTTCAATATCACTTTCAAATTGCATATCAAATACATATCCGATATTTAATTCTGATATATTTACATCTGTCGCCATTTTTTCAATATCAGAATATTCAATAAATTTAAAGTTTTTTTCTTTTTTAAGTTCTTCGATAATTGTTTTGCCATATTGCCCCTCTGCGTACACACCGGCTTTAACTTCTCCAACAATATTTTTTCCAAAAACACTTAATACTATGGATATAGCCGGCATAAACAACAATGCAATTATAAATATTTTAGTTCTAAAACATCTTTTTATAAAAACAGAAAAAATCGTCATTGTTTCCTCCCAAAAGCAAAAACCCCAATATAGCATAGACAGCAAACAAAAATGTCATATAGATAAAAATAGATATTTTCAAAAAAGTTAAATTTATCTTGAAAAATTGCCATAATCTGATTTCCCCAAACATATACAGGAGAATACACATAAATCATTTTTATCCAGTTAGGCATAAGAGATGGTGAAACAAATGCCCCACCCAAAAAACTAAATATAAGCATCAAAAAAAATAAAACAAGTCCCGAATTAATATTTCCACTACCAATAAAAAATACTGTTCCAATAAAAGCCGTAATTGCAAAAATAGCAAAGACAATTGGCAAAATATTAAAATATATATTAACCCCAAAAATGTACATAAAAAAAATAGCTAACAAAGTTAAAAACAAAAACAAAAAAAATAAGACGATATGTTGAACAAAAGCGACTGACACAAAGTTACTTTGTATTGTTTGAAAAAAACTTTTTTTATGATTATAAATAGAGCTTCCAATCATCATTGAAACTAAAACAAACAGTAAAGGAATGAGCATAGAACCATAATACTTAACTAAGCTAATACCGGCATTGTCATCTGTTTCAAAATAATTCATTCTAGAAAAAAAAGAATTTATATATCTTCTGTTAATCTCTAAATTATCATCTTTTGACATTTTGTCACCTGTCACATCTTTATATACAAGTTCAGCAGAGTATATCCCAGCCTGAACATCTTTTAATGCATATAGGCAACAATCAGCAAATTTCATAATAACATTTTTTAAATAAGTATTTTGGTCTGATATGTAAACGTTTATTGGAATATTTTTCTCACCTTTAATTACTTTTTTAACTAAATCATTTTCAAAGGCAACCCCTGCGACAGCCTGTCCGTTTTCGACTTTTTCAGAAACCAGCTTCTTATCTGTGACTTTTTCTATTTTATATAAATCTTTAAAACTTTCAAACTTTTCAAAAGAATTTATACCAAGATTTAAAAATCTGTCATTTTCAGGGACAAAAACAACTATGCTATTTTTTAAATCATCGCCTTGAGAATTTATGTATAAAGTAGAACAAGCAAGTATTACAGCAATAAAAATAACAGCTACCAAAAGACCAAAAATAACTTTAGGTAAAGAGAAAACTATTTTTTTCAACTCAATAATAAAAAGTCTAAAAATAAACATAAAAAACCTCTTTAAAAGCAATACAACGTACTGTTAAAAGTATGTTGCAGAATGTCGACAAAGTTAATTTTTATCGTTATTGTCGATTTAAAAAAGCGTCGCAGACTTTTATCCGCAAGCGGAAATCGCATTTTCGCTGATTAATTTGCAAAAAATCGTTGATTTTTTGCAAGGCTGTCGACTTTATCGACAGCTTGCAACGTACTGTTAAAAGTACGTTGTATTACCAATATAGTCACATAAAATAAATTTGTTTAAAATTATTATAAATTAATACCTATTAAACTTTCTAATTTTTCTTTAATATTTGAAAGAGCCTTTAAAGCTTCAGTAGGATTATTTATAATATCGATAGCAGAATCTTTGTCCATAGCCTCAACACCTTGTAATTTTTGAACTTTAATTCCCAAAGCTATATCAGCAAGCACTTTGTTATCATAAGATTTAGCAACTAAATTGTCAAAACTCAAATCAAGTTCACCATCATCATTTGTTATTGTACCATTAAATGCAAAAGAAGCAGGACCATATTGTGCAGCACCCGTATAGCTAGCAGTTCCCTCAAACTTACCAGATGCAACGTTATAATCTGTATCAATTAAATATTTAAAATCTTCATAACCCTCTATATACATTTCTTTTGAGTTATGCACTTTATCGCCATCTTTTTCAGTTACATCGTTCATAACTACATTTGATATACCTGTGTTTATTCTAAATTCAACATTATCGGCTGGGTTGTCTTCACCTTTAAATGTTATAGTAACTACAGCATTGCTTGTTGAACTTCCAAACTCAAGACCAACAAGCTCATTACCATCAACATAAGCTGTAACAATGCCCTCTATATTTTTTGATTTCATATTGTCAGCAACTTTTTCAATACCAGTTTCAACTTCTTTTTGGATTGTATCCAAATCAATATCAGCACTTTGACCGGCTAACTCACTAGAAGCATTAACAATTTCATCAAAATTCTTATTATTAAATACGCTATCAGCTACATTTTGAGAAACATCAGCAAATTCGTCACCATCAATAACATACTTGTAAACTGTGCAATCTCTATCAGCAATAGTTTTAGTTCCGTCTTTTTCAAATTTAACAGAATCAGATACAGAATTTAATGCCTCTTTACCAAGTTCAAAAATCTGACTATACAATTTATTAGATGTTGCAAATTCATTTTTCAACTCATCTAAATCAAATTTAGTTCCAGATTTTTCAAGTAATTCTTTTATGTCAACAAAAAATGTTTCATCTGTACCAAAAGGAACACCTAAAACAGCATACAAATCATCTAAATCAACATAACCTTTCAAAGCATCAATGTTAATTCCGTTATATGTTCCGTTTACGCTTACACCCAATTCTTTGTTTGTACTGTCAGAGTTTAAGATAATTTCGCCACCGATACCTTTAGCCATAGCCGGAATCTCATCTCCGTCATTAAGAGAAGCTGACAAACTAAGTGTAAAATCACCACTTTGTAAAAGTTCAGAAGTTTTAGGGTCGAATACTTTATAAAGCAAACTGTTTTCAGCATTGGAGTAATCACCAAAAGTATTTGCTGTTGCATCTAAAACTATTTCAGTATCACTTTTAAATAAATTTGTAGTTTTAGCAAGTACAGTTCCAACGGCACCAATTGCGACAACTCCGGCAATAACGCCACAAACCACCTTTTTAGCTTTAGAACTTTTTTTAGGTGCAGAGTAGTCGTTAGGCTCAAAAGGTACACTTGAACTTTCTTGAGTTACAACAACATTTTCGGTTGTTGGTGTTTCAATATTGTTATTAATTTCTTGATTATCGCTTTCCTGTGGATTAAAATTATTTTCCATTTTTTTCATCTCCCAAATTTTAAAAATTAATTAAATCTAAGTTACACTACATTCCAAAATTTTCTTTTTCTGTAACATTTTCTAACTTACCAGATTGCATCAAATACACAACGTCACATATTTCAATTTCCTCTCTGTCGTGTGTACTTATTATAACTGTACCCCCCTCCGATACATATTTCTGTATACAAGAAATAACCTCTTTTTTCCCATAAATATCAAGAGCAGCACTAGGCTCATCAAGTATGAGAATTTTAGGTTTTTTCATAACAGCTATAGCTATGCTAACTCTTCGCTTCATACCTCCAGAAAGAGTAGAAATTTTTTTATGAATAAATTCATCAATTCCAAAGTCAGAAATCACGTCATAATCAATATTTTTTCCATACCAAAGTTTAATGTTGTCTATTGCAGAAACTTCATCAATAAGAGGGTTTTCCTGTGGAACATATCCGACATATTTTTGAATCAACTTTTTATTAGACAATAATTTGTCGTCATAGTAAATATTACCACCGTCAGCTTTAGTTGCTCCAGATAAGATATTTAAAAGCGTAGTTTTTCCACACCCATTTTTACCAATTATCGCAATACATTTTCCATTTTCTGCTTTAAAACTAATATCCGTCAAAATTTCTTTTTTATATTTTTTCTTTACTTTGTCGACAACAAACAATTAAAATATCTCCCCAAATTCAGTTTCTTCAAAATAAAATAATAATACTCCTTTATTCTATCATATTGTGACAAAAAAATCTACCCTTTTTTATTTTAAAAAAATATAGAAATTTTAATTTTGATTTGATATAATTTATAAAAGAAATTAGCTTAGT
>CABVAP010000176.1 GCA_902496345.1 uncultured Eubacteriales bacterium | reverse complement strand
CAAGAGTGTTTTTGCTTTTTTATTTTTCTAATTTTAAAAAATGGGTAAACTCAAAAAAAAAGGTACTTGACAACTATAAATAAAGGGAATATAATGACAGTATAGAAATAGAAACGTTTCTAAAATTAAAATGTTTTAATAATTGTTAGTTGTAATTAATAGGTGGTGAGAACTTGGTTACCATTAAAGATGTTGCTAAAGAAGCTGGCGTGGGTGTTGGCACGGTTTCACGATATATAAACGGAGATAGCAGCATAAAAACGAGAAATAGAATTTTAATTGACGATGCTATAAAAAAACTTGGTTATCAAGTTAATCTTATTGCAAAGAGTATGAAAACGCAAAGGACTATGACAATTGGTGTCGTTGTTCACAGTTTTACTAATATGTTTAGTATGAAAGTAATTGAAAATATTGAAAAATATGTTTCGCCTATGGGGTATAGTGTTATCATTGCTGGTTGTGGTGGTGACAGCGAAACCCAATATCAAAAGATACTTGAAATGAAGAAAAAAATGGTTGACGGTTATATTATTATGCCGGCAAGTCCTAATGCCGACAGAGTAAAAAGTATTACAGGTAATGCTCCTTGTGTGCTTGTTGACAGGCTTATGGATAAGAATGTATTTGATTCTGTTACTATTGATAACGAAACAATGGTTTTTGAAAGAATGGATAACGTTTTGAAAATGGGATTTGATAAAATTGGAATTATTGAAGGTCCTGATTATGTTTCAAATGCTATTGACAGACAAAATGGTTTTTTTAAAGCTCTTGAAAAAAATAATAAAAAATGTCACTTTGCTATAAAAGGTGATTATGATTATGATTTTGGTTTTGATGCAATGCAAAAGGTTTTGCAGAATGATTGCGATTTGGTTTTTATATCAAACAAAGAACAATTAATCGGAGCCTTGAGGGCATTAAACGGAAGTACAAAGAAAATTTATATCGTTGCTTTTGACGGCATTGATTATCCTTGGTTAATGAAAGAAAATTATTCATTTATTATTCAACCTATTGAGGAAATAGGGAAAAGAGTTGCAAAACTTTTGATTGAAAGACTTGCTAATCCATATATGGAAATTAAAAATATTGTTATAAGAAACAATGAAGAAAATTTATATCAGCATATTTAATTATATGCTGTATAATAAGTAGTAGAAATAGAAACGTTTCTAAAAAGGTTGGGGGAAGTTTAGTGAAGAAGAAACTTATTAAAATTGTGGCTTTTGCTTTGGGAATTAGTATTTTTGGAACTAATATTGCTTTTGGAGAAAACAGAATTATGAATAAAAGTTTTGATAGTGAAAAGGTTATTTATTTTAACGAACCTCTTGTTGAGGGTTTTTGGAAAATGAATCCTAATGTTGACAGAAAAGAAATCTACACTGATAAAAATGGAAATAGTGTTCAAAATCCTTACAAAACAGAGAGTTCATCAAATGCTTTTACAAATGCTGATTACTATGAGTATCTTTGGACACAAGGTCTTCCTATTGGAAATGGCAGACTTGGGGCAACTGTTATGGGTGCAATAGATAAAGAGGTTATTCAGGTTAATGAAAGCACAGTTTGGACTGGTTCTCCTTACATTGATGAAAATGGTCAACTTACAGGTGGCTCAAGAAAAGATGGCTGGAAAGCATATAGGGGTGAAAATGCTGACGGAACACCTGCCGAAATTGGTACAAAGGAAGGTACAGTTTCTTATGAGTCATTAAACATTAACAATACCCCAGAACTTAAATTTGAACAGGGAAACCCTGAAAGTATAAAGAAATTTGAAGAAGATGCAAGAGAAGCCGTTGAGGCAAGAAAAAATCTTGATTGCCTTGTTGAAAGTAGATTTTTGGGTGAACCTGTTAAACAAAAAGCATATCAATCTTTTGTCGAAGTTTATCTTGATTTTGGTCAGAAAAATGAAAATGTTAAAAATTATAATAAAAGACTTGATATGAATGACGCAACTGTTACTGTCGAATATGATTATGACGGTGTACATTATACAAGAGAAAGTTTTGCAAGTTATCCTGACCAAGTTGTTGCAACTAAAGTTTCTGCTAATAAGGGCGGTAAAATTAACTTTAATGCTGAACTTCATACTTTCCACACTGATGAAAACTGTAATCCTGAATGGAAAAAGATTTCTGATAATGAAATTGCTTTGACCGCTAAAGTTCAAGACGGTACTAAAAAAGGTGAAGTCGGAAACGAAAGTAAAATAAAATTTGAAGCAAGACTTATTGTTAATTCTGATACTGCTGAAATTTCAGTGAGTGACGACAACAAATCTATAAATATTAAAAATGGCGATGATGCAACAATTTATGTTGTTGGCGCAACTAATTTTGTGAATTTTAAAACTTTAGATGATACAAAACCTACAGCCGATTGTGATAAATATTCTGCAAATGTTTTATCTAAAAAATATGATGATATGAAATCTAGTCACATTGCTGATTATAAGGCTTTATTTAATAAATCATCTCTCACAATCGAAAACAATAGCTCAAAAGATTTTGGAACAATACAAACTCAAGAAAGAAGCAGAGAAGCACTTGCTGACGGAACAAGCGGTTATACTCTTGGTGACGGAAACAGCAAACTTAAATCAACTTTCTATGAGGGTGACAACTCGCTTGCAACTCTTGTTTTTAACTATGGTAAGTATCTTATGGTTTCAGGCTCAAGAGAAAACGGTCAGCCTCTTAACTTACAAGGGATTTGGAACTCAACAAACAGTCCGTCTTGGAATGGTAAGTTTACAATAAATATCAATACTGAAATGAACTATTGGCTTGCACAAGTTACAAATCTTGGTGATTGTGAAAAAACTTTACTTGAGGCTATCAAAGACCTTGCTGAATCTGGATATGCTACAGCAAGAGAACAGTATGCTATTACTGATGATGACGGAGTTTATCAAGAGGGTGACCCTTGGGTATTACATCACAATTTTGATATATGGAAAGGAAGCCAACCTATAGATAATGCAACTGCCGGTGTTTGGCCTGTTGGTGGTGCTTGGCTTTTAGACCACGTATGGCAATATTATGAATATAACAATGATGTTGAATATTTAAAAGAATTTTATCCTATTATGAAAGGTGCTTGTAAATTCTTTACTGAATTTTTGGTTACAGACCCTAAAACAGGTTATCTTGTAACTGCTGCTTCTGTTTCACCTGAACACGGCGGAATACAACCGGCACCTGCTATGGATTCACAGCTTATACGAAACCTTTATGAAATAACTGAAAAGGCTAGGAAAGTTGTTGGCGATGAAACTGACAACGATTTATTCCAAAAAATATCTGACCAATTGAATGGTACAAACGGTTCCGCTAAAATTGCTCCAGATATTATTGATGAAGATGGATTTATTCAAGAATGGACTCGTGGTGATGTTTCGTATGATTTACAGAAAAATAAATCTGATACACTTCCTTCTTGGACTTTAAATCAATATAAGAGAAATGATGACGGAACTTATGAACTTGATAAAAATGGTAATAAGATTGTAGAGTCAACTTATGATATGAAATATCATACAGCTGTAAACAATGATAATCACAAACATTGCTCTCATCTTTGGGAGTTGTTCCCTGGTACAAAATTAAGTGCATTTTCTACTGACGAAGATGATATTGCTTTATTTAGTGCATTTAAAAAGACTGCTGAAGCAAAAGAAAAAGCTGGTCAGGGTTGGGGACTTTCTTGGAGAACAAATTTATTAGCAAGATGTCTTGACGCTGAAAACGCTTATGATATGGTTGGTACATTACTTTCAACAAGACTTTCTCCTAATATGTTCGACCAACACCCTAATTTCCAAATTGACGGAAACTACGGAATTGCAAACGGTATGGCAGAAATGCTTTTACAGAGCCACGATGGTGCTATTACTATTTTACCAGCATTGCCAGCTGAGTGGAGCAAAGGTAGTTTTAAAGGATTTAAAGCAAGAGGTGGATTTGAGGTTTCTGTAAATTGGGAAAATTCAGTAGCTAACAACATTACTATAAAAAGTGAAAATGGTGGAAAAGTTACTATCAGAGTTAAAGATTTTGGTGACAAGAAAATTACAAATTCAAAAGACAATCCTGTAAAAATTGAAAACCTTGAAAATATAAACGGTTTTGATGTTGTTACCTTTAATACATCTAAAGGTGAGGTTTACAGTATTAAATAATATTTGAAAACTATTGATTTATTAGTTTATTGAGTTATTAAATATTTAATTAATTGGCTATCAGTTTATTTTTGTAACATAGATACGGTTCGAGGGGCAACTTCCTAATAAATTGGGGTTTGTCAAAATCAAAAACCTTTTAAAACCTTGAGACTCCGTCTCAAACTCTGCTAGCTTTTTGAAAAAAGCTAGGCAAAAACTTTTGCCGGAAACTA
>CABVAP010000175.1 GCA_902496345.1 uncultured Eubacteriales bacterium | reverse complement strand
CCAAGAGCATTTTTGGAAGTTTGAAACCTTTTTGCGATAGAAAAAGGTTTCAAAAGAAATAAGCTCTTGTAAATACTTTAAATTAGCCACCCTTAGTCGATAGCAAGACAGGAAACGATAGTTTCCGGCAAAAGTTTTTGCCTAGCTTTTTTCAAAAAGCTAGTAGGGTGGTGGGGCAAAGCCCCACGGTCTTTGACAACCCCCAATTTATAAAAAAGCTAGTAGGTTGCCCTACTAGCTTTTTTGTATTCATTGTACCCATTGTATCCAATTATTCCTCATTAATCACAATGTCGCTTGTGTCGTCATTAAACTCTCCAAATTCGTCATCAAAGTCGCCGTCAATAGCGTCGTCGTCTTCAAAGTCAGAAAGACTTAAAGGCTGGTCGTCATTTTCTAAATCAACTTCTTCATAGCTTGATTTAGCTATTTCTGGTTCTTCTTCAACAACCTTTTTTCTGTGTTCCATTTCGTCAAGGGTGTCAAGCTCAAAATGTTTTCTGATTTCGTTTTCAAGCTCAAGAGCGATTTCTGGATTTTCTTCAAGATAGTTTTTCGCATTTTCTCTACCTTGACCGATTTTCGCATCTTTATAAGAATACCAAGAACCACTTTTGTTGATTAACTCAAGCTGTACAGCAAGGTCAAGAATATCACCGGAATGTGAAATACCTTTTCCGTACATAATATCAAATTCAACAACTTTAAAAGGTGGGGCAACTTTGTTTTTCGCAATTTTAACTTTTGTTCTGTTTCCGACAATTTCAGAACCAACTTTGAGATAGTCAGTTCTTCTAACGTCCATACGAATACTAGCATAGAACTTTAACGCACGACCACCTGTTGTAGTTTCAGAAGGTCCGTACATATTACCGATGTTAGCTCTAAGCTGGTTTATGAAAATAACAACACAGTCGCTTTTGTTGATTATACCTGTAAGTTTACGAAGTGCCTGTGACATAAGTCTAGCCTGTAAACCCATATGAGAGTCACCCATTTCACCGTTAATTTCAGCTTTAGGAACAAGGGCAGCAACTGAGTCAACAATTATTATGTCAACAGCTCCAGAGCGAACCATAGTTTCAGTAATTTCAAGTGCCTGTTCACCGTCATCAGGCTGTGAAACATAAAGTTCATCGATGTTTACACCAAGGTTTTTAGCATAAACAGGGTCGATAGCGTGTTCAGCATCAACGAAAGCAGCAACACCACCGATTTTCTGAGCCTCTGCAACCATATGTAGTGCAAGGGTAGTTTTACCAGAAGATTCTGGGCCATAAATTTCAATAATACGACCTCTAGGGATACCACCGATACCGATAGCAAGGTCAAGGCTTAAACAGCCAGTTGGGATAGCCTGAATATTTACGTTTGCATTATTCTGACCAAGTTTCATAACAGCACCTTTACCGAACTGTTTTTCAATTTGAGATAAAGCATTTTTTAATGACTCGGCTTTTCCCTCTGGGGTAGACAAGTCTATTTCTTTTTCTTTCTTTTTCTTTTTATCATCAGCCATAACATTTCCTCCGTATACAAAAAATTAAAAAGGCAATTCACGAATACACTTTCGTTCAAAAAACAGTTAAGTCAAAAATCACCGTCAAAAACCCATATAACAACAAATTATACCAACTCTATGAACAATTGTTCAATAACTATACAAAGATGATACCATATTTTCGACAATAATGCAACACCTTTTTTTGATTTTTATTTCAACAATTTAAAATATAGGCGTTGCCCTATTTTTAGAGTATAAAGCAACGCCGTAAAGTCAAAAAATTATTTTAAACCGTTTTGGCTTTTTGTAGCAACAACACAGTTTTTCATAAGCATAGCGATAGTCATAGGTCCAACGCCACCAGGAACAGGAGTTATAAAACTAGCTTTTTTCTCACATTCTTCAAAGTTTACGTCACCACAAAGTTTACCGTTTTCAAGTCTGTTAATTCCAACGTCAATAATAACAGCACCGTCAGAAACCATATCACCAGTTACAAAATTAGGTTTTCCGACAGCAGCGATAATAATGTCAGCTTGTTTAATTTCTTCAGCAAGATTTTTTGTTCTAGAGTGACAAATAGTAACTGTACCATTTTCAGCAAGTAAGAGCATAGCGACAGGTTTACCAACGATGTTACTTCTACCGATGATAACGCATTTTTTGCCAGAGATTTCAACGCCACTTCTTTTGATAAGTTCGATACAGCCGGCAGGAGTACAAGCTTTTAAAGTAGCATCTCCAATGCTTAAAAGTCCAACGTTGTATGGGTGGAAACCGTCAACGTCTTTTTCTGGATTTATTGCAAGAAGAACTTTTTCTTCGTCAATGTGTTTTGGAAGTGGTAATTGAACAAGAATACCGTTACATTCAGGATTTTTATTTAAATCATCAATGAGTTTTAAAAGTTCAGCTTCTGTTGTTTCTGCTGGAAGTTCATAGCTTAAAGATTTAATTCCAACGTACTCACAAGCTTTCTTTTTATTTCTAACGTAAACTTGGCTTGCTGGGTTTTCACCAACTAAAATAACAGCAAGACAAGGGTGTACGCCTTTTTTAATAAGTTCGCTAGTTTCAGCTTTAACTTCGTCTTTTATTTCAAGAGAAATCTTTTTCCCGTCTATAATTTGAGCCATTTTTTAAATTCTCCTTTGTATCTTTATTGTTTTAAAATAATTTTAGAATAAACCAATAATTTTGCCGTTGTCATCAACGTCAATGTTTTCGGCAGCAGGGACTTTAGGAAGTCCAGGCATAACCATAATGTCACCTGTAAGGGCAACGATAAATCCGGCACCGGCAGAAATATTAATCTGTTTAACGTTTATTTCAAAGCCAGAAGGTCTACCCAAAAGGCTTGCGTTGTCAGAAAGTGAATATTGAGTTTTTGCCATACATACAGGCATTTTGTCAAGTCCCATAGCTTCAAGATTTTTGATTTCTTTGAGTGCTTTTTTAGAGAATGAAACAGAGCCAGCACCATAAATTTCTTTACAGATAGTGTTGATTTTGTCAACAATAGAAAGGTTAGTATCGTAAAGGCATTTAAAGTTGCTTTCTTTGTTTTCAAGTACGTCAAGAACTTTTTTAGCAAGTTCAATTCCGCCTTCGCCACCTTTTGCCCAAACTTCAGAGAGAGCAAAGTCAGCACCCATTTTTTCGCATTTTTCTTTGATAAGAGCGATTTCAGCGTCAGAGTCAGTGATAAATGAGTTTAAAGTAACAACAACAGGGACATTGAATTTCTGAAGATTTTCGATATGTTTTTCAAGGTTTGCAAAACCTTTTTCAACAGCCTCAACGTTTTCTTCACCAAGTTCAGTTTTAGGTACGCCACCGTTAAATTTTAATGCTCTAACAGTAGCAACGAGAACAACAGCGTCTGGTTTTAAGTTAGCCATACGACATTTGATGTCAAAGAATTTTTCAGCACCAAGGTCAGCACCGAAACCAGCTTCTGTAATAGCAACATCAGAAAGTTTCATAGCGATTTTAGTTGCACGAACGCTATTACAACCGTGTGCGATGTTTGCGAAAGGTCCACCGTGGATAATTGCTGGAGTGTGTTCAAGTGTCTGAACAAGGTTAGGTTTAATAGCATCTTTTAAAAGTGCAGTCATAGCACCGTCAGCTTTAATATCTTTAGCTGTAACAGGTTCACCTTTTCTGTTGTAAGCAACAATGATTTTTCCAAGACGTTCTTTAAGGTCGTGAATGTTTTCAGCAAGACAAACGATTGCCATAACTTCAGATGCAACAGTAATCTGGAAACTATCTTCACGAGGTACACCGTTTAATCTACCACCCATACCAACAACAACATTTCTTAACGCTCTGTCGTTCATATCAATAACACGTTTCCAAACGATGTTTCTTGTATCAATGTCAAGAGTGTTTCCCTGTTGAAGGTGGTTGTCAATCATTGCACTAAGTAAGTTGTTAGCAGCAGTCATTGCGTGTAAGTCACCAGTAAAATGGAGGTTTATATCTTCCATAGGAACTACTTGAGCATATCCACCACCAGCAGCACCACCTTTGATACCCATACAAGGTCCTAAAGATGGTTCACGTAAAGCAACGATAGATTTAACACCGAGTTTGTTAAGTCCCTGTGATAAACCAATTGTAGTAGTTGTTTTTCCCTCACCGGCTGGTGTTGGGTTGATAGCTGTAACAAGAACAAGTTTACCATCTTTTTTATCTTTTAATGAATTGTAAATTTCATCAGATAATTTTGCTTTGTATTTTCCATAAAGCTCAAGGCTGTCTGGGTCAATGCCAAATTTTTCGGCAACTTGATTTATAGGTAACATTTGGGTTTCCTGTGCGATTTCAATATCACTTTTCATTTTAAAATTTCCTCCTTAGTTAAAAACCAAAAAATATATATAGTTTAAATATATTCCAGAGTGTCGAAAAAGTTAATTTTTATCGTTATTGTCGATTTCAAAAAGCGTCGCAGACT
>CABVAP010000174.1 GCA_902496345.1 uncultured Eubacteriales bacterium | reverse complement strand
GCAAATACATTTGTCTAAAATTTCAAATTATTTTCTGAAATTAGCTTTTTCGACAATCTGAAAATTTGTTTTTATTAACTAACATTTAAACGTTTTTATTTAAAATTTTGGAGGAAATAAAAAATGGATATAAAAGATAAAAAGGTAGCTGTACTTGTGCCTTGTTATAACGAAGAAAAGACTATTGCTAAAGTTATCGAGGACTTTCAAAAAGTTCTTCCTAACGCTGTTATTTACGTTTATGACAACAATTCAACAGATAAAACATCAGAGATTGCAAACTCTTATGACGGCGTTATTGTTAAAAGAGAATATCGTCAGGGAAAAGGTAACGTTGTAAGAAGTATGTTCCGTCAGATAGACGCAGACTGCTATATTATGATAGACGGAGATGACACATACCCTGCTGAATATGCTCCAGAAATGGTTAGACTTGTGCTTGAAGAAGATGTTGATATGGTAATAGGTGACAGACTTTCATCAACTTACTTTACTGAAAATAAAAGACCTTTCCATAACTTTGGAAACGTACTTGTAAGAGGTCTTATAAACAAATTATTTAAAAGTGACGTTAAAGATATTATGACAGGATATAGAGCTTTTAGCTATGAGTTTGTAAAGATGATGCCTATTATTTCAAGTGGTTTTGAAATTGAAACAGAAATGACAATAAATGCACTTGATAAAAGATTTAACTTACGTGAAATACCTGTACAATATCGTGACAGACCAGAGGGAAGCGAATCAAAACTCAACACATTTTCAGACGGTATCAAAGTTATTAAAACAATTTTCAGAATGTTAAGAGATTATAAACCATTTTTCTTTTTTGGTACAATAGGTCTTGTTTTGATATTGGTTGCATTAGGCTTCTTTGCACCTGTGTTTATCACATTTTTACAGACAAATATCGTTGAAAAAACTCCAACTCTTATCGTTACAATGGGTTGTGCATCTATCGGTGTTATAAGCCTTGCTATCGGTATCATTCTTGAAGTTATGGTTAAAAAGAACAAACAAGACTTTATCATTAACTTAAATATACTTTCAAGCAACAGAAATAAAAAATAAAAGATTCTTTTGGTAAAAAGATTGAAATTTTGTAAGGCTGTCGACTTTGTCGACAGCCTAAAACCGTAAATAGTCAAATTATTGTAGTTTAAAGTGTTTTAGGAAAAAGGAGTGTTAAAGATGAATGTAAAACTTGTTACACCAATTACAAGAGAACAAGTCTCAAAGCTTAAAGCTGGCGATATAGTCGAAATAAATGGTATAATCTACACAGCGAGAGATGCAGCTCATAAAAGAATGTTAGAAGATTATGAAAAGAATGGTTCTTTGCCTTTTGACATAAAAGACCAAGTTATTTATTTTGCAGGCCCTGCTCCAGCAAAACCAAACGAACCTATCGGCTCTGTTGGACCGACAACAAGCTATAGAATGGACTCATACTCCCCTAAAACAATTGAGCTTGGGCTTACTGCTATGATTGGAAAAGGTGCTAGAAGTGCTGAAGTTATAGATGCTATGAAAAAATATAAGGCTGTGTATATCGGTGCAATCGGTGGAGCTGGTGCATTGCTTTCAAGTCATATTAAAAAATGTGAAGTAATTGCTTATCCTGACCTTGGTGCAGAGGCTATACATAAACTTGAAGTTGAAAACTTTCCCGGCATAGTTATAATCGATAGTGACGGAAATAACCTCTATGAAACAGAAGTTGAAAAGTATAGAGAGATTTAACAATTTATAGTTACATCACTAAATTTACAAAAATCTGCATTTTTTTGCAAGGTTGTAGCCTTTTAATTTTCTTATTTACAAAAATTTGATTTGTGTTATAATTGAAGTGGATTGTTTCTTAAAAAATGAATATTCTGAATATATCCTAATAATGATAAAAAAATAATTATTGATGGTCTAATAAGACAATTTTAGATTTGAGGTGTGTATTTATGAGCAATAGTAAAGTTGTTATTCTTGCTGCTGGTCAAGGAACAAGAATGAAATCAAAGGTTCCAAAAGTTTTGCATAAAGTTCTTGATAAAATGATGATTGATTATGTTATCGAGGCAGCAAAAGAAGCTGGTGTAGAAGAAATCTGTGCAGTAGTTGGTCATCAAAGTGCGATGGTTAAAGCTATGCTTAAAGATAATGTTTCTGAATTTGCAATTCAAAAGGAACAGCTTGGAACAGGTCACGCAGTTATGCAGGCTCAAGACTTTATTGGAACAGAAGGGGATATTCTTGTACTTTGTGGCGATGTCCCTCTCATTAAAGCCGAAACTATAAAAGAGCTTTTTGAAATCCATAGAAAAAATGATAATTCAGCTACAGTTATTTCTGTTATGCTTGATGACCCAACTGGATATGGTAGAATTATCAGAGATAATCACTCTTTTGAAAAAATCGTTGAACAAAAAGACGCAACAGAAGAAGAGAAAAAAGTTTGTGAAATTAATACAGGCGTTTATGTTTTCAAATCTGCTGACCTTATCGAAAGTTTTAAAGAACTTAAAAACGATAATATGCAAAATGAATATTACCTTACAGATTGTCTTGGTATTATGAAAGAAAAGGGGCTTAATGTCGGAATTATGGTAGCTCAAGATGACGAAGAATTTTTAGGCATAAATTCAAAACTTCAGCTTGCACAAGCTAATAAAGTTATGAAAAAAAGAATTAATGAACAACATATGATTAACGGTGTTACTATCGAAGACCCTGACAACACTTACATCGGTAAAGACGTTGTTATTAAACCTGATACTGTTATTTTACCAGGTACTGTTATCGAGGGTAAAACTGAAATTGGAACAGATTGTGTAATCGGACCAAACTCAAGAATTACAAACTCTATTATCAAAGACGGTGTTACTGTTCAATGCTCTGTTTTACTTAGTGCAGAGGTTGATAACTATACAACTATTGGACCTTTCGCTTATTTAAGACCAAACACTAAAATTGGTGAACACGTTAAAATTGGCGACTTTGTTGAAATAAAAAATTCAACAATTGATGACGGTACAAAAGTTTCTCACCTAACTTATGTAGGTGATTCTGATGTTGGAAAGAATGTAAACTTTGGTTGTGGTACAGTAACTGTAAACTATGACGGTAAAAATAAATTTAGAACAACTATCGGAGATAATGCGTTTATTGGTTGTAACACTAACCTCATTGCTCCTGTTGTAATCAAGGAAAATGCGTTTACTGCTGCTGGTTCAACAATTACTTTTGATGTTCCAGAGGGGTCTTTATCTATCGCCAGAGCAAAACAGATTAACAAACCTGGCTGGAGAGAGAAAAAGTCAGAACAACAGTAAATTATATTTAAAAAATAGATAAAATTGCCGGTTGCAAAGGCATTGCAAGTTAAGTTTTTATTAGATTTTTGGAGGATTTTATGAGCAATTCATACAATGGAAATATTAAAATTTTCAGCTGTAATGGTAACAGAAGATTAGCAGAAAAAATTGCTGATGAGCTTGGACTTCACGTTTCAGAGTCAGAGGTTACAAAATTTAGTGATGGTGAAATTAGTATCAAAATTAATGAGCCAGTAAGAGAGGCTGACGTTTATATCATTCAGCCAACATCTTCACCTGTAAACGATAACCTTATGGAACTTTTGATAATGATTGACGCTGTTAAAAGAGCATCTGCTGGTCGAGTTAATGCAGTTATCCCTTATTACGGTTATGCAAGACAAGACAGGAAAACAAGACCGAGAGACCCAATTAGTGCAAAACTTGTCGCTAATCTTATAACTTCTGCTGGTGCAGACAGAGTTATTTCAATGGATTTACATTGTGCTCAAATTCAAGGATTTTTTGATATTCCTGTTGACCATTTATACGGCAAAAAAATTATTGCAGATTATTACAAAACAAAATTTGCAGATTTTGAAAAAATTGTCGCTGTTTCTCCTGACCTTGGAAGCGTTGCAAGAACTAGAAGTTTTGCAGAAAAACTTGAAATTCCTCTTGCGATAATTGACAAAAGAAGACCAAAAGCAAATGTTTCAGAGATTATGAACATTATCGGAAACATTGAGGGTAAAAAAGTTATCCTTGTTGACGATATGATTGATACAGCCGGAACAATAACAAATGCAGCTAATGCCCTCAAAGAAAGAGGTGCTACAGATGTTTTCGCTTGTTGTACACACGCTGTTTTATCCGGTGCAGCTATTGAAAGAATTGAAAGTTCAGCGATA
Organism: uncultured Eubacteriales bacterium; assembly: GCA_902496345.1. Classification (GTDB taxonomy): domain Bacteria; phylum Bacillota; class Clostridia; order Lachnospirales; family CAG-274; genus MGBC114079. The sequence goes on along the minus strand of CABVAP010000174.1, from coordinate 261 downwards.
AAAGAGCTTCTTGTACTTGATACGGTTGAACTTCCAGAAGAAAAAATGATTTCAAAAATTAAACAGATAAGTGTTGCAAAACTTTTTGCTGATGCAATTTACAGGATTCACGAGGGACTTCCTGTTTCTAGAATTTTTAACTAATTTAAACGGCCTTGAGATTTTATCTCAGGGTCTTTTTTTGCCTTTTAAGACCGTGGGGCAAAGCCCCATAAGCACTAACTTATAAATAATAACTGATTTTTAGCACATATTTAGAGC
>CABVAP010000173.1 GCA_902496345.1 uncultured Eubacteriales bacterium | reverse complement strand
GAAAAACTTCCACGCCGTAGGCAAATAAATAGATTTCCGATGTAATCGGATTATACACCCAAAACTAAAACTACCACAAAACTAGTTTTTAAAATCTTTTTGCTAAAAAGATTCACCCCTACAAATTCTTATTTGTTGTTTTCAATTACACTTATCACCTTGCTGAACATTTCAGTTGTTTTTTCGTCAATTGTTTCATAACCCTTTTCGGCTATTGTTGCAAGGTTTGCGTTCATTGGTAATTCTGTGAGTAATTCAACGTTATTTTCATCTATAAATTTCTTTAAGTTTGTATCATCGTGGAATTTAATTTTTTCGTCACAATGTGGGCATATTGCGTAACTCATATTTTCTATAATTCCGTAAATCTTGATGTTCAATTTTTTCGCCATATTTATAGATTTTGATACAATCATAGATACCATATCTTGTGGGATTGATACCATAATTACACCCGTAAGAGGCACCGACTGCATAATTGTCAATGTGATGTCACCTGTTCCCGGTGGCATATCAATTATTAAATAATCAAGCTCGCCCCATAAAACCTCTTCCCAAAATTGTTTTACGCAACCAGATAATAACGAACCTCTCCAAACTACAGGCTGATTTTCATCTTCTATCATAAAGTTAAGTGACATAACTTTTATACCGTCTTTGGTTTCAACAGGTAATATTCCCTCTTTTGTTCCATAAGCTTTTTCGCCACCAAGTCCTGTAAGTCTTCCTATGCTTGGTCCCATTATATCAGCATCTAATATACCAACAGAATAGCCTTTTTTTCTTAATAACTGTGCAATCATAACAGAAACTGTTGACTTGCCTACGCCACCTTTTCCGCTCATTACACCAATAACATTTTTTATTTTGTTGTTAGGATTTGTTTTTACTCCACAAGAGGATTTATCTTTTCCACAATTTCCATTTGATGGACAAGAACTACAATCGCTCATAATATTCATCTCCTTAAAATTTATTAGGTTCATTATAGCATATATTTTTAAAATTAAAAAGGTATTATTGAAGATTAAATTTCGTTATGTTATACTTTAGTTAAAATCTTATTAAAACTAATTTGGGGGATAATTATGAAAATCGCTATGGCTCAAATGTCTATGACAGACAATGTTTCGCAAAATTTAGATAAATGTATGGGTTTTTGTGATAATGCAAAAAATTGTGACTTATTATTTTTTCCAGAAATACAGTTGTCACCATTCTTTCCACAATATCACAACTTGAATGTTGATAAATATTGTCTTGCAAAAAATTCGTATGAAGTTAATTGTTTTCTAGAAAAGGCAAAAAAGCACAATTATTATATTTCACCAAATATTTATTTAAAAGATAACGGAAAAAAGTACGATGCTTCTCTTTGGATAGATAGAAATGGTCAATTGGTAGATTATTCTAAAATGGTGCATATCGCCCAAGTTGAACAATTTTATGAACAAGATTATTATTATCCCTCTGAAAGTGGCTTTAAAGTTTTTGATACTGAATTTGGCAAAATAGGTATCGTTATATGTTATGACAGACATTTGCCAGAAAGTATACGTACTTGCACTATAATGGGTGCTGATTTAATCATCATACCTACAGCAAACACAAAAGATGAACCTTTGGAAATGTTTGAATGGGAAATCAGAGTTCAAGCGATGCAAAATCAAGTGTTTATTGCAATGTGTAATAGAATTGGCAAAGAAGGAGATATGTCTTTCGCTGGTGAATCATTATTAGTTGCACCTAATGGTGATGTTTTATTCAAAGCCGATGATACAGAACAGCTTATAACTTTTGACATCGATTTATCAGAATCTAAAATTCTTCAAAGTAAGGTACCTTATTTGAAAACTAGGAGAAAAGAATTTTATAAATAGCAAAAAATGACGGTCTTAATTCCTACAGCTTAATAGGAATAGTATAGAATATTAGAAAAAAGTCTTAAAATAAAAAATTTTAAGGCTTTTTTTATTGGAATATATTGTTTATATCAAATAAATTCGCAAAACATATTGACATTATTATTAAAATAGTATAAAATAATTCATACAGGAAAAGTATGAATTAGAAAGTTGTATTGGAGGTGAATTTATGAAAATATCGACAAAAGGCAGATATGCAATTGCTTTAATGCTTGATATTGCCGAACATTCTGACCAAGGAAATGTTTCTATAAAAGATGTTGCCAAAAGACAGGGTATTTCACTCAAATATCTTGAACAAATCGTAAATATGCTTAGCAAAGCCGGACTTTTGAAAAGCCAAAGAGGTATCCAAGGTGGTTATAAAATGTTGCGTTCCCCTGATAAATATACTATTGGCGATATTCTTAGGGTCACAGAGGGAAGTATGGCACCTATTGACGGTATTGGTGATGGGGCTATCGAAGAAGGTCTTAATATGCGAGATTGCCCAACTATTAAGTTTTGGAAAGGCTTTTATGAAACAATTAATGATTATATAGACGGTACAACTATTGCTGACATTATGGAAGAAGATGCTAAGTTAAGAGAATATCAAGGTTATTATATATAAGATTTTGATATTAAAAAATTGATAGTTTAGTTTTTATTTTCTATGTTTGTTGGTATAAAATTTTAATGTAACCTAAATAATATTTTTTGTTTAAATAAAGTTTTAATTATAAATGCTTATAAATATATTTTTTAAGATTGGGATAATTATTTATCCCAATTTTTTTTGTGCATAAATCAAGCAAAATTTTATGCACTCTATTTTATACAATAAAAAATATTAATTTTGGAATACCTAACAATATAAACTTATATAATTATAAAAGATAAATTATATTTATATGAGTAGGGATTAAATATTGGGAGGTATTTTTATGGAACCTGTTAAAGAAAGTATAAAAATAGACAAATGTGTTGGGAAAGAATCTTCACAAATTCTTATCGAGGGAGATATTATCGTTCCAGATGTCAAACCTGATATGGAAAAAATTTTACAGACTGATTCTTTTGTTTGTATAGAAAGCTTTGACATCATAAATAGCAGAATAAGTTTCAAAGGAAAGCTCAGCATAGACCTTATGTATATCGCAAAAACTGGAGAAAAACCTGTACATAGCATTGAATTTTCATCACCTATTAATGATTTCATCACTGTAGATGGTATTGAAAAAGATATGATTTGTAGCGTAAATGGTGAAATTGAAAACATAGACTATAAAATGATTAATGATAGAAAAGTCAGTTTTAGGGCAGTATTAAATGTTTTCGGAAATGTTTTTTCGTCTGAAGAAGAAAATGTAGTAATTGACATTGATGAAATTCCAGAAGAACAAATGGTCAAAAGCAATTTAAAAATAAACGAAATTGTGATGAAAAAAGCCGACAGGTTTATTATCCGTGACGAAATTCACTTACCCTCTGGAAAACCCAACATAAGCGAAATTGTTCAATGTTCAATTCAAATTGCCAATAAAGACGTTAAAGCACTTGACGGAAAAATTGGAATAAGTGGTGAACTTATGGTTTGTGCTTTATATAAGAGTGATTTAAGCGAAAGTATAATTGAGTTTATCGAAACAGAGATACCTTTTAATGGTACCGTTGAGGCTAATGATGTTAAAGAGGGTATGTTTGCCGATGCAAGCGTTACGGTTCAAGATAAATATATTAAAATATGCCCTGACAGTGACAACGAAGATAGAGTTCTTGAGGTTGAAGTAAGTGTCGGTGTATTTGCTGACGTATTTAATGAAAAAGAAATACAAATTCTTGAAGATGCTTATTGTATTGACAAAAAAATTGATGTTACTGAAAAAAGCATTGAATATCCTATTTTTTTATGTAGGAACAAAAGTCAATTTCCTATAAAAGAAGTTATTTCTTTTGATGACGATACTGCTAAGATTTTGCAGGTTTTTAAAATTTCAGGAAAACAACATCTTGATGAAATTAAAATCCTTGATGACAAAACAGTTGTTGAGGGAATTATTTCTGCTGACATATTGTACATTGCATCAGACGATGAAGTACCTGTCCATTGTTACAGTACGATAATACCTTACCGTCAGACAATTGAAACAAAAGGCTCTAAAGAAGGTGAAAATTCATACTATGATGTGAAAGTTAGTCTTGACAGAATCAGTCTTAGTATGTTATCCGACAAGGAAATTGAGATAAAAGGTATGCTAAATTTTTGCTTAACTATAAACAAAAACAAAACAGCAACTTTAATTGAAGACATTTGTTTTACTGATTTTGAAAAAGATTTCTTTGACAAATTCCCAAGTATGACTATTTATGTTGTAAAGCCTGGTGACACTTTATGGAAAATTGCAAAGAAGTTTAACACAACTATTGAGGACATTGTAAATGTAAACGAAATTGAAAATCCCGATTTGATTTACCCGGGAGAAAAATTCTTGATTTTAAAGAAAGTACCAAAATAAACATAGTTATTTAATAATAAAATTAGAATTTGTCGATGTAAAGACCGTGGGGCTTTGCCCCACCACCCCAC
>CABVAP010000172.1 GCA_902496345.1 uncultured Eubacteriales bacterium | reverse complement strand
CCCCCCAGACCCCCACAAACGAGCAGGGGAACACCCCTGCACCCCCGACATTTGGTAGTTTGTAAGCAATTTAAACTTAATCACGATATATTTATGATTTATTTTGGCAAAAATAAAGCTTTTGCAAAAGATTTAAACTAGCCACTTTTAGTCGAAAACAAGACAGGAAACGATAGTTTCCGGCAAAAGTTTAGGTCAAGCCTTTTCAAAGGCTTGTGGGTGTGGGCAAAGCCCACGGTTTTAATAGGGTGGTGGGGCAAAGCCCCACGGTCTTTGACAACTTCTAATTTATCAACCCACTACACCTGTATTTTTTGCTGAGAGGGGTTTGTAATTTGAATAATCCCACCCCAGTTGCACATAACTTTTGATGAGTTGTTTAACGCCGGGTTTCCACCTAAAAGACAGGTTGGCACTCCAGGCACCCAAGGACTAGCAATCACAGGCATACAAGGTTGTGGTGTTAAAACTCCAAGAGCAGCAGCAGTCGCCGAAGCAACGGCTGGGTTTGCCATAGATGTACACATACCAAAACCAGAAATATTCATAGGCTTGTTGTCCATAATAGTGGCAACAGGCATATTGTTCATAAGAAATTTTGTTTGACTTGTAACATTTAATGAACAAGGTGCTGTCCCAAAACTGCATTGACAAACAGCACCACTGCAAACAGCAAGACCCAAATCTATCACCCCTTAACAACGACTTTAATGTCAGAATTTTTCTTATTATCAAATTCAATTTTTGAACTTTTTTCGTTAATAATAAATATCATTTCAAACTTGTCGTCTAAAAATGTTTTAGGCACAGAAATCTCAAAAGCCGAGTTTTTGTCTGTCTTTCCCTCAAAAAGTAAAAATGCTATTTCTCCAACCATAATGTCGTTAGCTATAGTATTTTTTGTTTTATATTTCTTACCAATAAAGTCATAATTCCCCAAAGTGATAACACTTTTTTCATCACTCTCTATAACAAACATTCTTCCCTCAAGAGATAGTTTTTCGTAAGAATGAACTTTTATAAAGTCATTATCTTTTTGGTATTTTCCACTAATTGTAACAGAAAAATCTTTTACACAAATAGCATAATAAAAATTTTTAAGTGCTAATTTTTTTCTTCCGTCTTTCAAAGTACCTTTTATGGTCTTAATTTTGTTTTCATCAGACGGAACAAGCATAATAAGCTCTGCACTTTCATCTTTATCATTAGGAATAAAAGTGATATTTCTGGTCTTGTATCCTCGACAAGAAACTTCAGCAACATACTCTTTAACATCTAAGTTAGAAAAAATATAAAATCCATTTTTTTTGTTTAAAACAGTCACGTTTTCGCCAATGACATTTATAAAAGCATCTTCAATAACTTTATTAGAAAAAGCATCGATAACTTTAAATATTTTTGACAATTTGAATTGTATTATAATAAAATCACCTTCTTTTATGCTCAATAGAAATATCTGCAATTTTAACTCTTTTAACAGCTCTAACCTTTTCACTTTCGATTATAACAGGGCTAACTTTGTAAAAACAAGCGATGTCCTTTTTATTTTCAAAATTAGACATAACTTTATTTTTTTCATCATAAGTAATAAAATAAGGTTGAATATCAACAAATTCTCCGTTAATATCAAGGCGTAAATTATCATTAATAACTTGTATAACCTTACCCATAATTCTTTGCTCATCAACAGCTTTAGAAATAAGCTCTGCTTGAGAATGTGCAAAGAACATATAGTATAGGTTTAACGAAACTGGTGGATTTTTATAATGTTCCTTATCAACAAAAACTCTTTCCATAGTTTTTGTTTCTGCATTTTCTTCAATATCGTATAAATAAATACCTAAAATTGCACTTCCCCTTTCATCAGGGTGGCAAAGCCCAATATCCTCAAACTTTTTAATAGGCTCTGGGACAAGGTTTTCCCTCATAAGTTCAAGCAATTTTTGGCTGACTTCTGAAATAATTGTATATTCTCCCACACAAACACCTCCCAAATTAGAAGTTGTCGATTAGACCACAGGGCAAAGCCCCACGGTCTTTACAACTTCTAGTTTTTTAACCAACAACAATCGTGCAATCATCATTTTGAACTTCTTTCAAACCAAAAGCTTTTTCAAAGCATTCGAGAGGTATATAAATCTTTCCACCGTAACCACGTAAAGGAGTTGGCTTATAGTTGTATTTTTTGTCATTTACATACACTTCTGCCTTTCCGATTGTGAACTCAATAAGTCCTCTACCACCCTTTATAATAAAACAGTTGCTGTCAATTTTATTTTTTATAACCTGTAAATTAAGTTTCGTTGCCAACTCTTGAGCTGGAACATAAATTTTATTTGAATTAACCATAATAGGCGAATTAAGCTTTATATTTCTATCTTTAAACACAAGTTTCCAAGGTACGTCATAAGTCTTACCACCTGCATTTGCTGAATTTTGAAGTTGATTCTGTTCTGCTTGAGTGTATTTATTTCTTTGGTTTATAAGCTCAGCACTTTCTCCAGAATCTCCAAGTGCAACACCGTTTGCACCAGAATTTACACTTGCACTACCTTGATTATTGCCACCAGCTGATGCCTGTCCTTGACCAGCGTTATTTGAACTACCAGCACCAGAACTTGCATTTTGGCTATCTTTTTGAGATAATGGGTTGTTTCCACTAGAAACTTTACCTCCGTTATCAGACACAGCAACAGCGATACTTCCATCTTTAACACCGTTTTCAAGATTAATCATCTTATCTTCAGCGTCAAATAATGCGTCTGCTGCTTTTTGCAAACTGTCTTTCAAACTATCAGCGTTTCCACTACCCTCTTCGATTGCTGAAATATATTTTTCATTAAGGTTGTGAACTGAATTTTTAAGTTCATCAACAGTTTTTTTAACAGTTTCATATTCTGGTAATGAATTAAGTTTGTTTTCAGAAATTTCATCATTAATTTCAGAAATTTTGCTAGCCAAAGCATTAGAAATAGCCTGTTTAAATTCATCACCAGCACTAGCGATTGCACTTTCTGCCAATGCTTTTGTTGAATTTAAGTTACTATCTTTCTTTGAAAAGCTAGATTGTCTTTGATTAACCTTTTTATCAATATCCATAATTTGAGCCAAATTATCAGCTATTTCTTCTGCCAAATCAGATTTAATTTTTTCAATAGTTGCATCAGAAGAACCGTCAGTTAAGGCATTTTTATATTCATCATTGTCAGTCAAATTTTTTACGGACTCGTTAAAAGCACTTTTAGCGTCATTTTTAACACTTTCCAAAGCTGAAAGCTGTAAACTTTTAACCTCGTCAGAAACATTCATATTGTTATCAGCAGAGCTTTTCAATGCCGCTGCCTTTTTCAAGCTACTTTTAGCACCATCAATATTACCATTCATAGCAGAATTAACCATATCATCACAAGCTTTATCTATAGCACTTGTAAAAATATCTTTTTGTATTTCCTGTTGTCCTTGATTTAATATGTTATCGTTTACATTTTCAGAATTTATATAACCATTGTCTCCTACACTAGAAGAACCCTGTCCATTTTCGGTACTTCCGTTTTCCCCTGTTCCATTTTGATTTTCAGAAGAATTTAAAACTTTTTCATCGACACCAAGCTCGCTAATTTTTCCTTGGAGTGCAGTTATAGCGTCACCATATTTTTGTATAAGGTCATTACAAGTCTGATAGTTAAGTTTTTTATTTTCCTCATTCATTCTATCAATAAGAGTTTGATAACAAATTGCTTTTTTTTCATTTTCGGCATTAACTTTTTCATCAACAGCCAAAGCCACCATATCACTTGTAACAGATGAATCTGATTGCAAATTTTTAACAAGGCTTTCCATACCCTTAATTTTATTGTTTGCATTAGTTACAGAATAACCTTCAATAATTTTCATAACTCTATCAATACTTGACACTTTTGCGTCGTGAGTATCTTTATCATCTTCTTCAACAGCATCATTTTTATCAAGAGAAGCAAGAATTTCTCTTTCATTTTTTATAGTATCCATTTCAGCTATATTGTTAGGGTCTATACAATCGTCTATAGCCGACAAAGAAATAATATTTCCAGAAGAAAATTCTATAGTTTCACCTTTTTCATTTGTATAATGAGTAAGTGGCAATTGATTTATAGTTTCATTAGAAACGATATTATTAGTAGTAACCGAAATCTGATTAATATTTGTACTATCGGTAATATCGTACCAAGTGCCCTTATTTATATCAGACTTAAAATATATTTTATCTTGAGAAGAATCATCAGCAGATTTTTGTGCAATCTCCAGAATTTCTTTATTCAAGGAATTAAGGGCAACAGCGTGAGTACCAATAATTATAGTTTTTTCTGGAAACTCAGCAGCCGTTGGTCTTGTCCCAGCAAAAACTTGAATACTTCCAAGCAAAACAACAAAAGCTATCAAAAGCGAAACAATTTTTTTCATAATCCAAACCTCCCTAACAAATTAGAATTTGTCGAAGACCGTGGGGCTTTGCCCCACCACCCCACCAACTTTCTTTCGTGAAAGTTGGACAAAGAACTCTGTCGGAAACTA